>NZ_JBVHVF010000021.1:0-124883 GCF_055564955.1 Streptomyces sp. NPDC028910
AGCGGGGTCACGTCGAGGAGCAGGACGTCCTTGACCTCACCCTTGAGCACACCGGCCTGGAGGGTGGCGCCGATGGCGACGACCTCGTCCGGGTTGACGCCCTTGTTGGCGTCCTGGCCACCGGTGAGCTCCTTGACGAGCTCGGCGACGGCCGGCATACGGGTGGAGCCGCCGACCAGGACCACGTGGTCGATCTCGGACAGCTGGATGCCGGCGTCCTTGATGACGTTGTGGAACGGGGTCTTGCAGCGGTCGAGCAGGTCCGCGGTGAGCTGCTGGAACTGCGAGCGCGTGAGCTTCTCGTCCAGGTGCAGCGGGCCCTCGGCGGAGGCCGTGATGTAGGGCAGGTTGATCGAGGTCTCCGTGGAGGAGGACAGCTCGATCTTCGCCTTCTCGGCCGCCTCGCGCAGACGCTGGAGCGCCATCTTGTCCTTGGACAGGTCGACGCCGTGGCCGTTCTGGAACTGCTTCACGAGGTAGTCGACGACGCGCTGGTCCCAGTCGTCACCACCGAGGTGGTTGTCACCGTTGGTGGCCTTGACCTCGACGACACCGTCACCGATCTCGAGGAGCGACACGTCGAAGGTGCCGCCACCGAGGTCGAAGACGAGAATGGTCTGGTCGTCCTTGTCGAGACCGTAGGCCAGGGCGGCGGCCGTCGGCTCGTTGACGATGCGCAGGACGTTCAGGCCCGCGATCTCGCCGGCCTCCTTCGTCGCCTGACGCTCGGAGTCGTTGAAGTAGGCCGGGACGGTGATGACCGCGTCCGTGACCTTCTCGCCCAGGTACGCCTCGGCGTCGCGCTTCAGCTTCTGCAGGATGAAGGCGCTCATCTGCTGCGGGTTGAAGTCCTTGCCATCCAGGTTGATCTTCCAGTCAGTGCCCATGTGGCGCTTGACGGAGCGGATGGTCCGGTCCACGTTCGTGACCGCCTGGCGCTTGGCCACCTCGCCGACGAGGACCTCGCCGTTCTTGGCGAAGGCGACGACGGACGGCGTGGTCCTGGCGCCCTCGGCGTTGGTGATGACGGTGGGCTCGCCGCCTTCCAGAACGCTGACGACGGAGTTAGTGGTGCCCAGGTCGATGCCGACCGCACGTGCCATTTCAATTCCTCCAGCTGACTTGAGTGGAACAGACTCAACCATGCCGCATCGCCGCCCCCGCGTCAACAGAGCTGAGCGTGGTCGACTCAACCTTTAGGCCCCCCTTACGCGCAACCACCACACGCTTTCAGCCCGCCGGCGTTTGAGGCGCGGGGGTCCGGGGGCAGCGCCCCTGGCAGCGGCGCCGCACCCGAACGGGTCACCCCCGCCGCGCGGCACCCCGCACCACCAGAGGCATGCGGCAACGTGCTGGCATGCCTCTGCTGCTGCCCCTCCCCGCCCGGCCAGGGCTCCGGCCGGCGAGGCCCCCGGCCAAGCGGGTGCTCGACCTCGTCGGCGCGGTCGCCCTGCTGACCCTGTGCGCCGCACCCCTCGCCCTGATCGCCGCCCTCCTCTACGTGACCCAGGGCGCGCGCGTCTTCGTACGGGAACCGGCCGCCGGCCTGGCCGGACGACCGTTCCGGACCTGGCGATTTCGCACCGACGCCGGCGCGGGCCGACTCGGCGCGGCCGTGGAGCGCTGCGCCCTCGACGGCCTCCCCCAGCTGCTCAATGTGATCCGGGGCGAGATGTCGCTGGTCGGGCCGCGCCCGGAGGCCCGTACGGACCGCCCCGACCGACTCCTCGTACGCCCCGGAATGACCGGATTGTGGCAGGTGAGCGCGCGCTCCGACCTCCCCTGGGAGGAGATGCCCCTGCTCGACCGGCACTATGTGGAGAACCACTGGCTGGGGATGGACCTGGCGATCCTGGCGCAGACGCCGCGAGCGGCCTACCGTCAAAGGCAAGCCTGAGCGACACAGATCACCGCCCGCTCGGCTACATTGCGGCGTCGGGAATGGGTAACCTCAGGCCTTGACTGCATAAGTTACCGCTTAGTAATGCCGCCCGAGGAGCCCTCCCATGCAACTCGCCGCGATCATCGTGTCGCTGGTCCTGACCGTGGTCGGCGTCGCGCTGCTCGCCCGAGCCGTGGCGCAGATCTACCGTTTCGTGAAGCTCGGCCAGCCCGTGCCGGCCGGCAGCCGCACGGACGCCCCGAAGGCCCGAACGCTCACCCTCGCCCGGGAGTTCCTCGGCCACAGCCGCATGAACCGCTGGGGCATCGTCGGCTTCGCGCACTGGTTCGTCGCGATCGGCTTCCTGACGCTGCCGCCGACCCTGGCGCAGGCCTACGGCCAGCTCTTCGAGGCCGACTGGGTGCTGCCGGTGCTCGGCGGCTTCCTGCCGTTCGAGCTCTACATCGAGTTCATCGGCCTGATGACCGTCGTCGGCATCGTCGTCCTGATGGTGATCCGGCTGCTCAGCCTGCCCTCGCGGGCCGGCCGCAAGTCCCGCTTCGCCGGCTCGAAGGCCTGGCAGGCGTACTTCGTCGAGTACGTCATCCTCACCATCGGCCTCGCCATCCTCGCGCTGCGCGGCCTCGAGGGCGCGATCCACCACGTGGACAGCTACGAGCCGGCGTACTTCGTCTCGTACCCGCTGGTCCTGGCCTTCAAGGGGCTGTCGGCGAGCGCCCTGCAGAACGCCATCTACTTCACCGCGATGATCAAGATCGGCACCTCGCTGATCTGGATGATCACGGTCTCGCTCAACACCAACATGGGTGTCGCCTGGCACCGCTTCCTCGGCTTCCCGAACATCTGGTTCAAGCGGAACGCGGACGGTTCGTCGGCGCTCGGTGCTCTGCAGCCCATGACCAGCGGCGGCAAGGTGATCGACTTCGAGGACCCGGGCGAGGACGACGTCTTCGGTGTCTCGCAGGTCGAGCAGTTCTCCTGGAAGGGCATCCTCGACTTCTCCACGTGTACGGAGTGCGGTCGCTGCCAGTCGCAGTGCCCGGCCTGGAACACGGGCAAGCCGCTGTCCCCGAAGCTGCTCATCATGTCCCTGCGCGACCACGCGCACGCCAAGGCCCCGTACCTGCTGGCCGGCGGCGGCAAGGACATGGAGGGCAACGAGAAGGCCACGGCGGAGCAGCTGAAGGACGTCCCGGCCTCCGCCATCGCCGAGGCCGAGCGCCCACTGATCGGCACGGTCGAGGAGAACGGCGTCATCGACCCGGACGTGCTGTGGTCCTGCACGACCTGCGGTGCGTGCGTGGAGCAGTGCCCGGTCGACATCGAGCACATCGACCACATCGTCGACATGCGGCGCTACCAGGTGATGATCGAGAGCGCGTTCCCGTCGGAGGCGGGCACGATGCTCAAGAACCTGGAGAAGAAGGGCAACCCCTGGGGCCTGGCGAAGAAGCAGCGCGTCGAGTGGACCAAGGAGGTGGAATTCGAGGTTCCGATCATCGGCAAGGACGCGGAGGACCTCTCGGAGTTCGACTACCTCTACTGGGTCGGCTGTGCCGGCGCCCTGGAGGACCGGGCCAAGAAGACCACGAAGGCCTTCGCGGAGCTGCTGAACATCGCGGGCGTCAAGTTCGCGATCATGGGCGGCGACGAGAAGTGCACCGGTGACTCGCCGCGCCGCCTGGGCAACGAGCCGCTGTTCCAGCAGCTGGGCCAGGAGAACGTGGCCATGCTGAACATGGCCTTCGGCGAGGACGACGACGATCCGGAGACGAAGAAGCCGAAGTCGGCGAAGCGGATCGTCTCGACCTGCCCGCACTGCTTCAACACCATCGCGAACGAGTACCCGCAGCTGGGCGGCGAGTACGAGGTCATCCACCACACGCAGCTGCTCCAGCACCTGATCGACGAGGGCCGGCTGACGCCGGTGACGCCGGTCGACGGCCTGATCACGTACCACGACCCGTGCTACCTGGGCCGCCACAACAAGGTCTACACGCCGCCGCGCGAGATCATGTCGGCCGTGCCGGGGCTGCGGCAGCAGGAGATGCACCGCCACAAGGAGCGGGGCTTCTGCTGTGGCGCCGGTGGCGCGCGGATGTGGATGGAGGAGCGGATCGGCAAGCGCATCAACAACGAGCGCGTCGACGAGGCCCTGTCCCTGAACCCGGACATCGTCTCCACCGCCTGCCCGTTCTGCCTGGTCATGCTGACCGACTCGGTCAACGGCAAGAAGAACGAGGGCCAGGCGAAGGAGTCCGTGCAGGTCGTGGACGTGGCCCAGCTGCTGCTGGAGTCCGTGAAGACCCCGGGCCCGACGGAGGCGGAACTGGCGGCCGCCGCGGCGGAGGCCGAAGCCGAAGCCGAAGCTGCCGCCGCCGCGGAAGCCGAGGCCGCTGCCGCTGCCGCGAAGGCGGAAGCGGAGGCGAAGGCCAAGGCCGACGCGGAGGCGGAGGCGAAGGCGGAAGCCGAGGCCAAGGCGAAGGCGAAGGCTGACGCGGAAGCGAAGGCGGAGGCGGAGGCCGAAGCAAAGGCGGAAGCCGAGGCCAAGGCCGACGCGGAAGCGAAGGCCGAGGCCGAGCCGGAGCTGGCGGCCGAGCCGGAGCCGGCCGTCGTGGCGGAGCCGGAGGCCGAGCCCGAGGCCGAGGCAGCGGCGGAGCCGAAGCCCGAGGACGCCAAGTAGCGGCAGCCCGCAGCAGCGGAACGGCCGGTCCCCACCCGGGGACCGGCCGTTCGGCGTTCAGGGAGCCGCTCGGGGAGCGGGCTCAGCCCTCGTCGCCCGCGCGGTGACGCCGCAGCAGGGCAAAGCCGAGCCCGGCCGCACCCCCGCGGCCGCACTCCCGCCGCCCGTGCTGACCAGCGTGTCCAGCTTCAGGGAGCCGGCGGGGACATCCGCCTCGAAGTGGTGTCGTTGATCTTGTAGACCTTGGTGGGGACAACCCCCCCCGGGTTTCCCCTAGGGGATGTCACAGGTCAGCCGCAAAGGGCGCGGGTTCCGGCCGCCCGTCCACCGGAACCCGCCGGACCAGGTACGTTCGATCACGTGGCTGGATTCAGGATCGGACGCGGCCGGGACAACAACCGCACCCCGCAACAACCCCCGCAGCAGCAGCAGTCGTACGGCCAGCAGCAACCGCCGCCGTACGGCCAGCAGCCCTACCCGCCCGTCGGCGGCCCGCCCCCGCAGCAGCAGTGGCCGCAGCAGGGCGCCGGGGGCCACGGCGAGCCGGAGTACTTCGACCCGTACGGACAGCAGCAGCCGCAGGCGGCGCCGCAGCCCCCGTACGGCCACGGAGGCGGCGGCGGGTACACGAACGACAACCCGGGTCACACCCAGGTCTTCGCCGTCGGCGAGGACCCGTACAGCCAGGGCGCGACCTACCACGCGGGCGCGGCCGCCGCCGCCCCGTCGGGGCCGCGGCTGCCGTGGAAGGAACTGCTCCGCGGCATCGCGACGCGGCCGGGACAGACCTTCCTCCAGATGCGCGACCACGCCGTCTGGGGTCCGGCGCTGATCGTGACCTTCCTCTACGGGCTCCTCGCCGTCTTCGGCCTCGACGACGCCCGCGAGGACGTGATCAACGCGACCCTGTCGAAGGCCGTCCCGATCGTCCTCTCCGCCGGCGTGGCCTTCGTCATCTGCGGTCTGATCCTGGGCGCGGTCACGCACACCCTGGCGCGCCAGCTGGGCGGCGACGGCACGTGGCAGCCGACCGTCGGCCTGTCGATGCTGGTCATGTCCATCACGGACGCGCCGCGCCTGCTGTTCGCCGTGTTCCTCGGCGGCGACAACATGGTCGTACAGGTCCTCGGCTGGGTCACCTGGGTGGCGGCCGGAGCGCTCTTCACCTCGCTGGTCGGCAAGTCGCACGACCTGCCGTGGCCGAAGGCCCTGGGCGCCTCCGCGATCCAGCTGATCGCGCTGCTGTCGATCATCAAGCTGGGCACCATCTAGGCTGCCCCGCACACGCAAAGGGCCCGCCGCGCGCAGTGTCAGCGCGGCGGGCCCTTCCGTGTGTCAGCCCGTCAGGGCCGTCTCAGACGCTCCCAGACCCTCTCAGGCGTCGAGGACCTGGCCCTCACGCTTCACGACGGGCGGCTCGACCGACCAGGGGAAATTGATCCACTCGTCGGTCTTCTTCCACACGTACTCGCACTGCACGAGCGAATGCGACTTCTCGTAGATCACGGCCGACCGGACCTCGGCGACGTGCCCGAGGCAGAAGTCGTGCACGAGCTTGAGCGTCTTCCCCGTGTCGGCGACGTCGTCGGCGATCAGCACCTTCTTGTCGGTGAAGTCGATCGCCTCGGGCACCGGCGCCAGCATGACCGGCATCTCCAGGGTGGTGCCGACGCCGGTGTAGAACTCCACGTTCACCAGGTGGATGTTCTTGCAGTCCAGGGCGTACGCCAGCCCGCCCGCGACGAACACGCCCCCGCGGGCGATGCTGAGGATGATGTCGGGCTCGTAGCCGTCGTCGGCGATCGTCTGCGCGAGCTCGCGCACGGCGCGCCCGAAGCCCTCGTAGGTCAGGTTCTCGCGTACGTCACTCATGCCTCGTGCCTCACCTGAGTGCGGTGGAAGTTCTGGAAGGACCGCGAGGCGGTGGGACCGCGCTGCCCCTGGTACCTGGACCCGTAGCGCTCGCTGCCGTACGGGAACTCCGCGGGCGAGCTCAGCCGGAACATGCACAGCTGCCCGATCTTCATACCCGGCCAGAGCTTGATCGGCAGGGTGGCGAGGTTCGACAGCTCCAGGGTCACGTGGCCCGAGAATCCGGGGTCGATGAACCCGGCGGTCGAATGGGTCACCAGGCCGAGGCGGCCCAGACTGGACTTCCCCTCCAGTCTGGAGGCGATGTCGTCGGGCAGCGAGATGACCTCGTACGTCGACGCCAGAACGAACTCACCGGGATGAAGGATGAAGGCCTCGTCCCCCTCCGGCTCGACCATGCGGGTCAGGTCGGACTGCTCGACCGCGGGATCGATGTGGGCGTAGCGGTGATTCTCGAACACCCGGAAGAACCGGTCGAGACGTACATCGATGCTGGAGGGCTGCACCATCGACTCCTCGAACGGGTCGATGCGAACCCGTCCGCTGTCGATCTCGGCCCGGATGTCTTTGTCAGAGAGAAGCACGTCCCGAGGATACGCAGAGCGCGCGGGCCACCCCCAATCGAGAGCGAGTACCCGCGCGCCCGGCCCAGCCTGGTCGGCTCCCTACCGCTTCGCGCCACCCACGGGCACGGCATGCCGCAACCGCGCGCACCGCGGACACCGCAGCAGCCGCCCGGGCCCGATCCGGCCGGCACCGAGGTGCTGCAGCGGGAAGGAGGCGGTACTGAAAACGTGCCCTTCGGCACAACGGACGACGGTGTGCTCCATCGAGTCCCTTTCCCCAACGAGCCGTACTGCGACGAATCGCCACATTAGGGGATGATCGGCACCCACTCCAGCCGCCGCTCCGCACCCCCACGGTACGCCCAACTCCCGCTCGCACGCGCCCCGGTGCACACTTCACACAACAACGACCCCGCGGCAAATTCACCGGGGGTCGATCATGAGGTAGAGTGAGCAACGATAGGGCTCCAGGCGACTGGCCCCCTGCGCGGATGTAGTTTAATGGTAGAACATGAGCTTCCCAAGCTTATAGCGCGGGTTCGATTCCCGTCATCCGCTCCACGACAAAGCCCCAGGTCAGCGACTTGGGGCTTGTTTGTTGTCTAGACCTCTCAGGCCTGCGTGCCCTTACGTGCCACAAGTGCCGTAACGGGGCGGCAGATTGCGGCTAAGGGCGGTGCTGGGGGCGGTCCTGGGGGCTCAGCCCGTCCTCCCGCACCCGCAGGGCCAGGTCGATCTTCGTGTACGTCGGGCGACCGGCCCGCTGGTACTTCTCCTTGACCCGGTCCAGGTAGTACTTGGCGGTGTTCGGACTGACGCCCGCCCGCCGCGCGGTGGCCTTCAGGGTGAGCCCGGAGGCGTAGTCGAGCAGGACCTGGAGCTCGCGCGGCGCCAGCTGCGGCCGGGCCGGGCCGGTGTCGTGCGCCCAGGCGAAGGCCAGCTCGACGGAGTGTGCCGTACCGCCCCCGGCCACCGTCTCCACGGCGCCCACCAGCGTCTCCAGGGAGTGGTCCTTGGTGAGGTAGCCGTCCGCCCCGGCCGCCACCGTCCCGACGATCCGGGCCCGGTCCGCGACCGTACTGATCACCAGCACCCGGCTGCCCGCCGCACACAGCCGCCGGACGTTCTCCTCGGGGACGGAGCCGTCGCGCAGCACCAGGTCGAGCAGCACCACGTCGGCTGGCCGGCCGCCCACCGCGAGCAGCTCGTCCACCGTCTCCACCGCGGCCAGCAGCCGTAACCGCTCCACCCCGGCCAGCCAGGAGCGCAGGCCCTCGCGCAGCATCCGGTCGTCGTCCACCACGGCCACGGTGATCACGCGGGCCACCGCAGCCGCACGCTGGTGCCCTCGCCGGGGGCGCTGTCGACCTCGGACTGTCCGCCTATCTCGGCCAGCCGGGCGTGGATGGAGCGCCGCAGCCCGGTCCCGGACCCGGACCCGTCCGGCGTGCCGCCCCCCGGGGCTCTCGGGTCGAAACCGGCGCCGCGGTCAACCACCGTGACGGACACGCCCTCGCCCACCCCGACGGCCGTCAGGAAGGCCTGTCCGGTGGCGGCGTGGCACCGTACGTTGTTCAGGGCTTCGGACACGGCGGCCGCGAGGGCGGTGGCCACGGGGCGGGGCACCGACGGCAGTTCGTGGTACTGGGCGGTGACCTTCAGGCCCAGGCACTCGGCCGAGTGCACCGCCTCCTCCAGCGCGGTCCCGACGGCCACCTCGGCGGCCTCCGCGCCGGCGGCCTCCGGGTCGTCCTCGCGCTGGATCAGCCGCCGCAGGTACGCGGCCTCGCGGGCGCACCGCTCGCGCACCAGGGGCGCGTTGGCGTCCACCCGGCCGGCGGCGATGGTGGTCAGCGTGGCCAGCACGGTGTCGTGCAGGGCCCGGTGGTGCGCGATCCGCTCCGCCTGCCGGGCCCGCGCGGCCTCGGCGGTCAGCGCCCGCTCCTTGGCCTCGTCCAGCTGGGTGCCCTGGCGGCGCAGGTACCACCAGAAGACCCTGGCCATCACGGCCGAAGAGACCATCGAGTTGAGGTGCCCGACGAGCGCGGACCCCGGAGCCGCCTCCGGCCCGATCACCCACAGGTACGCGGCCAGCGTGGTGCCGAGCAGGAGCAGTACGGCCCCCACGGCCGGTCGCGGCGCCAGAGCGACACCCGCCGCCGCGCTCACCGACCCGCCCAGCAGGAACAGCCATCCGTACACGGCCACTTCGGCGCCCCCGGGCACCCAGCCGCCGCCCGCCCGCGCACCGGTCGCCAGGCACACCAGCAGCGGCACCGAGCACCCGGTCACCAGCACGTCGGCCCACACCCAGCGCCGGTCGAACCAGCCCCGTGCGTACGCGTTCCCGTACAGCCACGCACTGGACGCGAGGATTCCGCCCAACACCGCCCAGGGGAGGACCTCGCCCGGCGCCTTCCGCAGCACGGCCGCGAAGCCCGCCGTCAGGTGGCTGGCCCGGTACAGGCCGGTCGCCAGCATCATGAACCGCTGGGCACGCTGCAGACCCGAGCCCACCCTCACCACAGCCTCCGCAGTGAACACACCCCCCTGAAAGGGTGGGTACCGGAGTCCCAGTGGATCTCGGTAACTTCTCCGGCGTCAAGCTCGTCCCCGGTCAGTTGTTTCCAGTCAGGAGAGAACGTGGCGCAAAAATTCCGCCGGTTCGGCAGCGGGGTCATAGCCGCTCTCACGGCGTTGTTCGTCATGCTGCTGCCCACGTCCGCGCAGGCCGCGGAGAACCCGACCATCCGCTACAGCACCACCCCGTACAACGCGCCCATCTACGAGGTGCGGGCCGGGTACAGCTGGCAGTGCCTCGACATCCGGGGCGGGTCCACCAGCGCCGGTGCCGTCATCCAGAGGTACGACTGCAAGGGTGCGCTGCACCAGCGCTTCACCTTCCACAGCGTGGGCAACGGCAACTTCGTGATCGGCACCTGGGGCGGCGCGCGCTGCCTCGGCGCGCAGGGCGGCGTCTACCAGGGCGCTTCCCTCATCCAGACGGACGGCTGGGGCTGTGCCACCTTCACGTGGGTCTTCCAGGGCGGTGAGAAGGGTGACCACTGGGAGTTCCAGGAGGTGGGCACCGGGCTGTGCCTGCACGACACCGGCCGCCGCTCGCCCGTGACCTTCGGCGCCTGCAACGTCAGCGGTGTGCCCTGGCCCACCATCTGGGTGCCGCGCTTCGACAGGTACTACAACTACGCCCAGATCGGCTAGCAGCTCCGCGCGAAGCCGCTGCACCGCGGTGCGGAGGCCGTCGAAGGCAAGTCCTACGACGGCCTCCGCCAGCCGTCCGGCCCTCCCCGCGAGACTCCGGGTGCGGGCCGCCTGGTTCGGATCGCTCCGGGGTGGGGGCTTTGGCGTGCCATAACGTGCCAGTAAGGGCAGTAAACAGCGGTCAACAGGGGCGCACCTGCAGCAGCCACCCAACCCCACCGGCGAACGTTTTCGCAGGTCATCGACCACGTGTACTCCAAGTGCCGGGTGATTCCCAAGCTTATAGCGCGGGTTCGATTCCCGTCATCCGCTCCACGACAAAGCCCCAGGTCACAGACCTGGGGCTTACTTTTGTTGTCCAGATCCCTCTGGGCTCTCATGCCATTCGCGTGCCACAAGTGCCCTCTTAGGGCGTCAGGTTGAGCCCCGGGCGCTACTCGATGTCGAGTGGCTGCCGTCCGGTCAGCCGCCATTCACGCTGAGGCCGACGGGCGGGGTGCGGATCGCGTCCTCCTCGGCGCTGGAGGGATGGCCGGCCTTTCGACGCTGCCCGCTGGGGAGGGGGCCGTGCGCCTCGCTTCGCAGTTGACATGATGCGGGCCGCCGCTGTGCGTGTCAGCGTGATCCGAGAGGAATCCGTACCCCACTCATCAAGAGGAGTTGCCGTCATGGACGGTAGGCAGGACAAGCGTCAGGAGCCGGGCAAGGGCCGCGAGGCGCAGGAGCACCATCGCCCCGGAGACCCCGCGCAGCCCCAGCCGGGCAAGTCGCCCCGCGAGAAGGGACAGAAGTCCGGCCCGAAGGAGACCTCGCGCCGCCGTGAGGACGACCTGCTGCGCGAAGAGGACCTGCACGACGAGGGCCTCTGACCAGCGCACGACTTGCCCACACGCCCAGAGCCCGGCCGGTCCACAGTCACTCCGGCCGGGCTCTGTGGCATCCCGCCCGACGCCGGAGGGGACCGGGCCGCCCGCCACGGTCGCGCCGCGCTGTCGGCCCGACCCCTGAGGATTCGGGGTCAGCCTGCCGCATCGGCGGCGCTGTCCTCGGGTTCGGGTGTGGTGGCGATGAGGATCTGAGCGGCCTGCGTGATGTTGTCGGCGCGGACGGCGCGGGCCATGGCTTCGCGGGCGGCGTCGGCGGTGGTGTCCGGGGGAACCACCAGCAGGGCGAAGTGGTCGTTGTGGCCGCGAGTGATGAGGACGGTGTCGTCGCCCACGGGGTCGGAGTCGAGGTGCACGACCTGGTCGTCGATGACCAGGCGGGTCGGGAGGCCGTTCCAGGCGGACTCGTCCACGCCGACCCGGGTGATGGGCCCGAGATGCCCGGTCAACACGCTGATCAGCGCGGGCAGCTCGGTTTCGATGACGCGGGTGCGCGGCTACCACGCGCCGTCCAGGAATCCTTCCCGGGACCGCGTGGTCTCCAGCCGCAGCAGTGCCGTACCCGGTTTGATCGCCTGGTGGATCGCATCCGGCAGGAGCAGTGGGGGCGTGTGGGGGGTGTCGGAGTCAGCCATGTGGGTCCGCCCGTCTACAGGGTGCGGTCGTACCGCGTCGCAGGTCGGCACCAGTGCGGTGCCGTCGGGCGACGTGCGCGGGCCTGCCGTCCATTCACGGTACTCCCGCCGCCCGCTCCACCGCCCGCCGCAAAACGCCTGCTCAGGCCGGTCACAGTCCGTCGAACAGGCGTACAGTGAAAGCACCGGAAGTACTTCGCACACCGGCTTTCACACGGGTGTCATTTCCGGCGATCGCCTAAAAACCGGGCTGCCGACGGGCAGTCCGGAGGCAGGTCCACATCATGACCACGACCCTCGAACGGACCGCGCCCCGCGACCTCGCCGCAGAGCTTCCGGCTCGTTTGTCCCTCACCCCGAAGAGCACGCTCGCCGGCCAACTGGACGGTGCCTGGTTTCCCTACTCCCGAGACCTCGAAGCCGAGCTCCCGGTGCTGCTAGCTGCCCTGGACGAGCCCTGGGGCCGCATCACCCGCGTCACCGTGAACCCCATCCGCTGGCCCGTCGTACCGCACACCGTGCCCATGGACGGGCGCACGCTGCACGTGGGCTGGTTCACCGAACAGAACCCCGACAAGCTGATCCTGCTCTCCTACACCGTCGGCCGCTGGGACCTCCTCGTGATCCCGCCCGAGACCGCACCCGCAGCAGCGGCCCGCCTGATGGCCGCCGCGACGATACCGGGCAGCGTCCTCACCTCGGGCGCTCTGATGACCAACGAAGCTGCCATCGGGCGCGACATCCGCGACGCCCGTCGCCGACAAGACACCTGGGAGGGCGAAGGCGGGGCATGCACGTCCGCCTTCGGGAACCTGCCGGACCGAAGCACCCTCCCGTTGCACGGAAACGGCTGGAGGTGAGCCTCGTGGAGACCGTCGTCCTCATCGCGGTGATCATCCTCGCGATCGCCATCGGAATGCGCTGGATCCACCTGCTGAACGCCCAGCACGACGCGCGGATCATCGCGGCCTACCACTTCAGCGACCCCCTGCCGAGACCTCCCGGTCTGCCGGACGGCACCAGTCGTCGAGCCCACCGCACGGATGCCGACCGGTGAGGAACAGGCCTTCCTCCGACCGGGGGCAGCGGTCGGGGCGCCACGGTGCCCCGGCCCGCCTGCCTCTCGCCCACCCTGAAGGGAACACACCTACGTGAAGTACATCGAGACCCAGACACTGCCGTCGCTCGGGCACGCCGAGGTACGGATCATCGCGCACACGCCCGAAGCCGCCCGCGCGGTCGCGGATGCACTTCGCTGCTGCTTCGCCGGAGCGGAACAGCGCAGCTACCCCGGCCTCGACGGCGACACCCGCCTCCACCTGACCGTGGACACGGCAACACCCGCCGGCCCCGCCCGCTCGTGGCTGGCCGCCAGTAGGACCCCCGCCGGCACCGGCGCCCACTCCGACGAGATCTGAGAAGCCCCCACCGGCCCCGGAGCCGACCCCACACACGAAAGGACGCGGTCATGGCCACACTGAGCGAACGCAAGACCTACCGCAAACAGGTGCTCCGGGTCCTGTACGAAGCCGTCGAAGGCAACCGCCTCCTCGGCATCACCGGAGCACAGCTGCGGCGCGACCTGCACGTACCGGAACAGGACCTGGCCGCCGCCTGCACGTACCTGGCCGGCGAAGGTCTGATCACCGTCGACTGGGATCCGGGCAACACCCCCGCGATGGTCACCCTCACCCACGAGGGAATCCGGCGCATGGAGGCCGAGGAGGAAGAGACGGCCACGGGCCCGGCCTGATCCGAAAGGCACGGCCTGATGTATTGATCAAGCAGCCGGACGCCGGCCCGCCGCCCGGTTGGAGGCAAACAGGATGACCGCCGGAGGGCGCCGGGACGACCCGGACCGCTCGGAGAGCTTCGGGGAGGAACTGCTCGGGGTGTTCCTGGACCGTGCGCCCGAGCTGGCGCCGCACATGGTAGGCCCGCTCGTCGCCGAGACGGTGGCCCGCATGGGGGGCCGCGAACCACAGATCCTGCTCCAGGACTACGGACAGCAACAGCTGGTACCCCTGCCCGCCGGCGGCTTGACCGCAGGTGATCCGCAGCCCATCGACCGGTCCGAAGCCGGCCGGTGCTTCCTGGAGTCACGCCCCGTCGAAGTCCTGACGCCCGACGGCGTAAGGGTCCACCTGCCCCTGCTGGACGGCGGCGACCAGGTGGGGGTCCTGGCCGTCACCCTGGGCGGGATCGACGACGACGCCCGCCGGCTCCTGCGCAGGGTCGCGGGCCTGACGGCCGACCTGCTGGAGACGAAGAACGGCTACACCGGCCTCTTCTTCCGCACCCGCCGCAGCGAACCGATGAGCGTGGCCGCGGAGATCCAGTGGTCCCTGTTGCCCCCACTGTCGATGGTGATGCCGCGCGTCGCGGTCGCCGGAGTCCTGGAGCCCGCCTACGCCGTGGCGGGGGACAGCTTCGACTACGCCCTGAACGGCGACGTCCTGCACCTCGCCATGGTCGACGCAATGGGGCACGGCCTGGACGCGGCCACGATGGCCACGGTGGCCATCGGCGCGTACCGCCACGCCCGCCGGATCAGCATCGAACTGTCCGAGATCTACCTCTTCATGGATCGGGCCGTCGCCGAACAGTTCGACCCGGACCACTTCGTGACCGCGCAGATGATGCGCCTGGACACGGACACGGGACGCCTCCAGTGGGTCAACGCGGGGCATCCCGCGCCGATGCTGATCCGCGCGCACCGCGTCGTAGGCCGTCTGGACAGCCCCACGACCCTCCCCGTCGGCTTCGGAGGGGCCCAGCCCCAGGTCAGCGCGGTGGCACTGGAGCCGGGCGACCGCGTCCTCTGCTTCACCGACGGCTTGATCGAAGAACACCAAAGCGGGCAGGAACAGTTCGGCGAGGAGCAGCTGATCGACTGGGTGAACCAGCTGGAGCAGGCTGACCAGGGGATCCGCGCGGTGGCCCGGGACCTGTCCCACACCCTCATGCGGGCACGCGGCGAAACCACCTCGGACGACGCGACGCTCGTCCTGTTCGAGTGGCGCGGATGACGGAAGGCCGTGACCCAACGTGCCGACAGGGACGGTGAACAACGGTTCGGATTCGTACGACGTGGAGCTTGGCGGGCTGACCCGGCCCGGTTTCCCTGTACGCCGTTGGGGCGAAGCCACCGGCCGGCGGAATTCCGGGCCCGGCCCGACAGGGGAGACCCAACATCGTGGCAAACCGTGGAGCAGGAAACGTCATTCCGTACGAGGTACAGGGCAGCGGTCCGGAGCGGGTCGTCGCACTCCACCACTGGCTCAGCGACAGGTCGAGTTTCGGCCATCTGCGGCAGCACCTGGACGGAGGCGCCTTCAGCTACGCGTTCGTGGACTGCCGTGGGTACGGCGAGGCGAAGGACACCCCCGGCACGTACACGATGGAGGAAATCGCAGCGGACGCCCTCGCCGTGGCCGACGACCTCGGCTGGGACACCTTCTCGGTCATCGGTCACTCCATGGGCGGCAAGGCGGCCCAGCAGCTGTTGCTGGACGCCCCCTCGCGGATCCGCTCGATCATCGGCATCTCCCCCGTGCCCGCGTCCGGGTTCCCGCTCGAAGGGGAGATGTGGGAGCTGTTCGTCGGGGCCGTGGCGGACTCCGGCAACCGCAGGACGATCTTCGACGCCCTCACCGGCAGTCGGCACGACGACGCGTGGCTGGACGCCAGGGTGAACGGCCCGGAACGCTCCTCGCAGGCGGCCCTGCGCTCGTACCTCGAATCCTGGACGCGCGGCCCCGATATCCACGAGCTGGTCAAGGGAAACGCGACGCCAGTGCTCGTAGTGGCCGGTGCCAGCGACCCGGCGATGGGCCCCGACACCATGCGATCCACGTGGCTGCAGTGGTATCCGAACGCCGAGCTCGAGGTCTTCGACGACGCCGGTCACTTCGCCCCCGACGAAAGTCCGCAGGCCCTGGCGACGGCGGTCGAGAGGTTCCTCGGCCGCTAGATGGCCAGGTCGGCCAAGCACTCCGAGGCAGCCGTTCGGGGCTGCAAGCCACAACCCGGAACGCCCTGAGCGGCGCGTGCCGTTACGTGCCAGTCAGGGCGGTAAGCAGCGGTCAACTGGGGATGGTACGGAACCTCGGAATCAACTTTGAGAACCCGTCTTCGCAGGTCAGAGCCCCAACGAACCTCAAGTACCGGGTAATTCCCAAGCTTATAGCGCGGGTTCGATTCCCGTCATCCGCTCCACGACAAAGCCCCGGGTCACAGACCTGGGGCTTGTTTTAGGGTCACGGCATCGCGAGGGCCTCCGTCGGGGGCAGGCGGGAAGCGCGGATTGCCGGATAGAGGCCTGCCATGCCTCCGATGAGCAAGGTCGATGCCACGCCGCCGGCGGTCGCCCATGGCGGGACGACGGCGGCATAGCCCTGTGCGGCGGCGTAACCCGTGGTGACGCCGATGCCGACCACGACCCCGCCGATGCCTCCGAGTACCGACAGCAGCAGTGACTCGGCGAGGAACTGGAGTCGGATCTGGCCGCGGGTCGCGCCGAGGGAGCGGCGCAGGCCGATCTCCGCGCGGCGTTCCAGGACGGTGATCACCATGGTGTTGGCGACGCCGACGCCGCCGACGAGCAGGGCCACGCCGCCGAGGCCGAGGAGCAGCCCGGTCAGGGCCTGGTTGGTGGCCTCGCGGGCGGCCAGGGCGTCCGAGGGGCGCGAGACCTTGACCTCGCTCGGCGCCTGCGGGTTGGTGGTCCCGGCGAGCACCGAGCGGACCGCCTCGACGGCGCTGTCCTTGGTCCGCGTGTACACGGTCGTCGGGTGCGTGTCGAAGCGGAGGTACGTCTGCGCGGCCGACCAGCCGACCAGCACGGCGCCGTCCAGCTCGGGGGCCAGCGGCACTGGGTCGAGGATGGCGACCACGGTGAACCACTTGCCGCCGAGGTAGACCTGGACGCCCGTGCCCGCCGCCGCGACGCCGAGGCGCTTGGCGGCCGAGGAGCCCAGGACGACGGCCGGGTACTTCTCCGTCGCCTCGTTGAACCAGACCCCGTGCGCCATGGTCGCGCCCACGGTCTCCGGCAGCTTCAGGCCGGCCGCCAGCACCGAGATGCCGCCCGACTGCCCCGACGGGATCTTGTCGTTGCGGTAGACCTTGGCCGAGGAGACCTTGCCGGTCGCCGCGACCTTCTCCACGGGGCCGATGCGCGAGATCATCGCCACGGCCTCGATGGGCAGCTTCGCGTCGCCCCCGGTCATGGTGTTGCCGGGTGCCACGGTGAGCATGTTGGTACCGAGTGCGGCGAGCTGCCGGTCGAGATCGGCGCGGCTGGACGAGGAGATGCCGACCACCGCGATCATCGCGGAGATGCCGATCGCGATGCCGAGCGCGGACATGAACACCCGCAGGGGCCGGGTACGCAGACCCGCGCTGCCGACCCGCAGGACGTCCCGCAGCCGCAGCCGGGTGGGGGAGAGTGCGGCGCTCACTTCACCACCTCCCCGTCGCGCATGGTGATCTGCCGGGGCAGTGCGGCGGCGATGTCCCGGTCGTGGGTGATGACCAGGATCGTGGTGCCGGAGTCGTGCAGGTCGTGGAGCAGTCCCATGACGGCCGCCCCGGAGGCCGAGTCCAGGTTTCCCGTGGGCTCGTCGGCGAGCAGGAGCGCCGGTCCGCCCGCGACCGCGCGGGCGATGGCCACGCGCTGGCGCTGGCCGCCGGACAGCTCGTGCGGGAGGTGGTCGAGCCGGTCGTCGAGACCGACGCGGAGCAGTGCCCGCTCCGCGCGGCTGCGGCGTTCCCTCATCGCCATGCCCGTGTAGAGCAGTCCGTCGGCGACGTTGTCCAGGGCGGTCTCGCCCGGCGCCAGGTGGAACTGCTGGAACACGAACCCGATGCGGTGAGCGCGCAGCGCCGACAGTTTGCGGTCGGACAGGGCGGCGATGTCGTGGCCGTCGATGCGCACCGTTCCGGCCGAGGGGCGGTCCAGCGTGCCGATCAGGTTCAGCATCGTGGACTTGCCTGAGCCGGACGGGCCCACGATGGCGACCAGTTCGCCGTAGCCGACCTCCATCGAGACCTCGCGTACGGCCTTGACCCCGCCCGGGTACTCCTTGGTGACGCCCTCCAGCTCGACGACGGCGTTCGTCCGGATGATCGCTCCGGGGTCCGCGAAGGCGCTCGTACTCATGCCGGCACTCCGACCGTCATGCCCTCGGTCACGCCGTCACCGCTGATCTCGACCTGGCCGTTCGCGAACAGGCCGGTCTTCACGGCGACGATGCGGGTGGCCCCGCCGTCGACGACCTCGACCCCGTAGCCGCCCTCGGCGAGCGTGAGCAGCGCGGACACGGGGACGGTCAGCACGTTCTCGCGCTTCGAGGCCGTGAAACCGATGTCGACCGTTGCCTGGTCGAAGCCGGAGAACGCGTCCGTGCCGTCGAAGGCGATGGTGGCCAGGATCTTCGTCTCGCTGCTCGACGAGTCGTTGCCGCCCCCGGAGCCCCCGGAGCCCCCGCCGCTGCCGTTTCCGCTGTCGCTGACCTTGCTCCGGGTGTCGGTGATCTTCCCGTTCACCGTCTTGCCATCGGGCAGCTTGACCGTCACCACGGCTTCCTTGACGGCGAGCCTCACGTCGGAGACGGCGAGCTCGACGGTGGCGCCGCGTACCGTGCCGGTGTGGGTGAGCACGGCGTCGCCGGGCTTGGCCGCATCGCCCAGGGAGGCCTTGACGGTGTCCACGCGCACGGCGTCCGGGGCGTACGCGACGCGTCCCAGGTCGACCGTGCCGGTACGGGCGGACTCCGGGAGTCCGATCGCCTTCTGCCACTTCTTGACCGCGGTGGCGGTGGCCTCGGTGTACTCCTCGTCCACGGTGAACCCGCGGTAGCCGAGGTCCCAGAGGTTCTGTTCGAACTGCTTGACGTCGGCGCCCTCGGTGTCGACCGACAGTGCGCGGTACGCGGGCAGCGAGCCGTACATGAGGACGACCGGGGTGTTGTCGACCCGGTAGAGCTCCTGACCGCGTTTGATCACCGAACCGGGGGTCGGCAATGACGTCACCGTGCCGGACAGCTTTCCCGCCAGGGTCGTCGAATCGCCGTAGCTCAGCTTGCCGGTCTCGGTCTGCGTGTCGAGGAGCGTCTGCTTGGTCACCTTCGCGGTCGCCGGCGGGAGGGTGCTGCGTGCTTCCTTCGGCTTGTCGCCGAACGGCAGCCCGATCCCGGTGGCGGCGACCACTCCGGCCCCGACGGCCAGCACGGTGGCCCCGGCCAGTGCCACCCGGCCGGCGGCGCGACGCCGCTTCTTGGTCGCGCCGCTCATCCCTTGCTCCCGCCGGAGCCGGCGCCCCGACCCGGGTTCAGGTTCTTCGCGCCGCCCGGCTGGTACGCGGCGCACGCCTCCTGGGCCGCCTTGAACTTCGGGTCGTCCGGGCTCAGGCCCGTCTGGCCGTCACCGACGATCGCCCCGCCGCCACCGGCCTGCGGGTCCGGGAAATTGGACACGCCGTTTTTGCGCATGCACTCCGCGAACTTCTTCAGCTGCTCGGTGACCTTGGGGTCCTCGACGCCCTTCTGGTCACCGCCGCTGGGCAGGTACTGCTTGCACTTGTCGGAGACCTCCTTGGCCTTCTGCGGGTCCACGCCCTCAGGCAGCATCATCTGGGCCGCGCCGTCCTTGACCTCCGGGTCCTGGAAGTTCGGGATGCCGCTCTCCCGCATGCACTTCGCGTACTCCAGGGCCTTCTCCTGGTCGCTCTGCTCCTCCGCCTTGGCGGTGGAACTGCTCGACGGCTTGGACGAGCCGTTCGCCGACGCCACACCCCTGTCGTCTCCGCCGCCGCTGCCGCAGCCGGTCACGCCCGCCATCACCAGCAGACCGATCGCGAGCCCTGCCCTGACGCGCATGTCGTCCCCTTCCCTCGGCGGCCGGGCAGCTCCCGGCCGGGGATCCCATTCGAGTCGGCGGGCCGTCATCCGGGCGTAACCGCGAACGATGACGGAAAAGTGACACCTCACTTGTGAGGATGAATCCATGCGCATCCTTGTGGTGGAGGACGAGCCCCTGTTCGCGGACTCCGTGGCCGAGTGGCTGCGGGGCGCCGCACACGCTGTCGACGTGGTGTACGACGGCGGCGCGGCGCTGGAGCGGACCTCGGTCAACGAGTACGACGTGATCTTGCTCGACCGTGACCTGCCCGTCGTGCACGGCGACGACGTGTGCCGCGAGCTCGTGGCCACCGGAGCCGCCGCCCGCATCCTGATGCTCACCGCCGCCTCCGACATCGACGACCGCGTGGCCGGGCTGGCCCTCGGAGCGGACGACTACCTGGCCAAGCCGTTCGCGTTCCGCGAGCTGGAGGCACGGGTCGTGGCGCTCGGACGGCGCTCCCGGCAGGCCGCGCCGCCGGTGCTGTCGCGTGCGGGGATCCGGCTGGACCTGCACCGGCGCGAGGTGTACCGCGACGGCCGGTACGTGCTGCTGTCCCGGAAAGAGTTCGCCGTACTCGCCGAGCTGCTGCGCGCCGAGGGCGCCGCCGTCTCGGCCGAGCATCTCCTGGAGAAGGCGTGGGACGAGAACACCGACCCGTTCACGCACACCGTGCGGATGACGATCCACAAGCTACGCCGAAAGCTGGGCGATCCGGCGGTCGTGGTGACGGACCCGGGAGTGGGGTACCGGATCGTATGAGCCACACGGCAGCCGGCGGGCTGAAGTCCACGCTGAAGTCGACGCGGAAGTCCCAGCAGAAGTCCCAGCAGAAGTCCTCGCGTCTGTCCATCCGGGCCCGGTTCACGCTCGTGCAGTGCGGGTTCGCGGTGCTCGCGTGTCTGCTGCTCCTGGGCATCACGTACTTCCTGGTCGGCGCGCAGTTGCCGCAGAACAGCAAGATCGGTGGGCCCGTGCCCACGCCGGACACGGTGGTGACGACGGCATCGCCACAACCGGGTACGGTCCAGCCCTCTCCCGGCAGTGACACGAACCCCAAGCCCGGGCACCTCATCGTCTCCCGGGAGGCCGCGCTCGACGCGCTGCTCACACAGGGCGGGGTCGCCCTGGGAGCCGTCGCGGTCGCCGCGACCGGCCTGGCATGGCTGATCGCGGGGCGGCTGCTGCGGCCGTTGCACCGGATCACCGAGACCGCCACGCGGATCGCCAAGGCCCCGGCCGCGGACCGGGGCCTGCACGAGCGGATCGCGATGGAGGGACGGGCCGACGAGCTCAAGCAGCTGGCCGACGCCTTCGACGTGATGCTGGCGCGTCTGGATCATTCCTTCGACGGACAGCGGCGGTTCATCGCCAACGCCTCACACGAGCTGCGCACGCCGCTGGGCCTCAACCGGGCGCTGATCGAAGTGGCGTTGCAACGTTCCACCACCACGGCGGACGCGCGGCAGATGGGCGAGACGCTGCTGGACATCAACGCGCGGCACGAGCGGCTGATCGACGGGCTGCTGTTGCTGGCGCGCTCGGAGCGGGAGGTGGAGGAGCGGTCCTTCGTCGATCTCGCGGACATGGTGGAGCGACTGGCCGAGCACCCGGCCCCTGCCGGGATCCGTCTCACCACCGCGGCGGAGGAGGCACCGACCACCGGAAACGTCGTCCTCCTCGAACGACTCGTCCAGAACCTCTTCGAGAACGCGATCCGCTACAACGTCCCCGAGGGCGGCTGGGTCCACGTCAGCAGCGGCACCGCGCCCGACGGCTCGGCCCGCATCCAGGTCAGCAACACCGGCCCTGTCGTGCCCCAGCACCAGGTGTCGAGCCTGTTCGAACCCTTCCGCCGACTGGGCGCCGAGCGCGTAAGGACCTCAGGTGCCGGCCTCGGCCTGTCCATCGTCCGCGCCGTCGCCCGCGCGCACGGCGGCGACGTCCAGGCCGAACCCCGCGAGGGCGGAGGCCTGATCGTCACGGCCACCCTGCCACCGGCGTAGTCACTCCGCCTCATCGTGTTCGAGGTCGTTGGTTCGTCTCATGCCTGCCGGGTCGGCAGGACGATGACCTGCCGCAGGTTGACGTGTGCGGGGCGACTGGTGACAAACCCGACGACGTCGGCGATCTCGTCGGCGGACAGTGCGCCGATCGCGTCGTGCATGCCCTGCAGCTGCTCCGAGAGGACGGCGTTGTCCATGTGCTGCCCCAGCTCCGTGTCGGTCAGGCCCGGTTCGATGTTGGTGACGCGGATGCCGCGCGGGCCGAATTCGGTGCGCAGCATGACCGACAGGTGGGTAAGGGCGGCCTTGGTGGCGCCGTAGACGGCGTAGTTGGGGAACGGCACATGGGCGCCGATGGAGGAGATGTTGACCAGGTCGGCGCGGCGGCCGGCGGCCGCAGCGTTGATCAGGTCCGCCGTGAACGCGCGGACGATCCGGAGGGCGCCGGTGATGTTGGTGTCGATCATCCGGGTCCATTCGTCGATGCGGCCGTCCTCCAGTGGGTTCGCCAGCATGACGCCTGCGTTGTTGACGACGAGGTCGGCGGGCCCGTAGCCCTCGTGGACCGCGGCGGACGCGGCGTCGACGGACGCCTGATCGGTGATGTCCACGGGGACGGCGAGAGCCTGGCCGCCGTCGGCGGAGATTTTCGCGGCCAGCTCGTCGAGCCGGTCGGCGCGGCGGGACAGCAGCGCCACACGGGCACCGTTCGCGGCGAGCAGGCGGGCGGTGGCCTCGCCCATGCCGCTGGCGGCTCCGGTGACGACGGCGGTGCGTCCGGCGAGGGCTGCGTAGCTCATGAGGGTGCTCCTGCGTGCGGTGACGGTGGCCGGCCGCGGTGGGCGGCGGCGTGATCCACTGTGCGGGCCCGCGGTCCGGCTACCCAGGGCTGCGGCTTTCCTGGGTCTGCCAGTACCAGGCTCGCGTCCGCCGTCCGCCATAGGGTCGGGGACATGAAGAACGACCTCAGCGGTTTCCTGCAGTCGCGGCGCGCCCGCATCCGGCCGGAGGACGTCGGGCTGCCCTCGCACGGGCGGCGGCGGGTGCTTGGGCTGCGCCGCGAGGAGGTCGCGCAGCTCGCCGGAGTGAGCGTCGACTACTACATCCGCCTCGAACAGGGCCGTGGGCGGAACGTCTCCGATGCGGTGCTGGACGCGATCGGCCGGGTGCTGCGGCTGGACGACACCGAGCAGGCACACCTGCGGGACCTGATCCGCCCCGCCCGGGCCGCCCGCCGGGCCGCCTCGCACGGCCGGCAGAGCGTCCGCCCGGGGCTGCGGCTGCTGCTGGACGCCATGACCGGCTCACCTGCGTTCGTGCTGGGCCGACGGATGGACGTGCTGGCGTGGAACGCGCTGGCCGACGCCATCGCCGGCTTCTCCCGTAAGCCACCGGCCGAGCGCAACCAGGCCCGGCAGGTGTTCCTCGACCCGACCGCACCCCACTGCTATCCGGACTGGGCCGCGGTCGCCGCTGAGACGGTGGCGTACCTGCGGCTGGACGCCGGCCGCCATCCGGACGACCCGGCATTGTCCGCTCTGGTCGGCGAACTCTCGGTGAAGAGCGAGAACTTCAGGCGGTTGTGGGCCGATCACCAAGTCAGGCAGAAGACGTACGGTGTGAAGCGCCTGCTCCATGCCGTCGCGGGGGAGCTGGAGTTCGGCTACGAGACGCTGGCACTGCCCGGCGACCCGGACCAGTTCCTCGTCGCCTACACGGTCGCGCCCGGTTCACCGACCGCCGACCGACTGGCCCTGCTGGCCAGCTGGACGGCGGAAACCGTGGCCCACTGAGCAGGCCGCGCCCCCGTTGTCAAGGCGCACAAGTGGGGCGTGGAGGGCGACATGCGCGCACCCTCAAGTGGCCGGTGATCGAAACCCTTCGGGTGCCCTGGCGGGCTGTGATGGAGCACCCCTCGAAGCGCCTTCTCGCAGTCCACATGCCGATAGTTCAGTCCCAGCCGGCCTCTTCGGCCTCGCCCTCTTCGAAGACGTGAACGCATGAATGCGAACAACTATGACCGCGTGCCACTACCTGCCATGCAGAGCGGTGACGAGCGGTCGGCGCCGACGCCTTGATCTCCACATCAGGCGGAGCGTGCCCCATCCGTGCCCTTCGGAGTGGTAATCAGCGGTCACAACCGGTACGCACAGATCCCGACGGCACGCCATAGCCGCCTGCTTGCCTCAAGCGGGTCGAAGGCTCAGCGGCACAGCGAATCGGCAGTTCGGACGGCGGCCGAGAGCAAGGGCGCCGCACGGTCCGTGAAGCAGGCGAGCTCACCACTCCTCAGCTCTGCGGGGTTTGGCGGCAATGGGCAGCACCAGCGACTCCAGGGCCTACGGGTACGTACCGAACTCCCGGTCCTGATCGGTGTGGGCGTCCTCGAGAGGGGTGATGGCGACGGAGACTATGCGGCCACCCCGTTCACCTTACGGGGATTCCCAGGCGCCGAAGGTGGACCGGCTCTCGTAGCCGAGCCTTCCCTGCTCCATGACACAGCCCCAGGTCAGCGACCTGGGGCTGCGTCATCTGCCGGCTACCCCGTGGGGAGGGAGCCTTCGCGGCAGCCGCGTAGGAGGAGGGCGTACGCGAGCACGGTCGCGGCCAGGTACTCCCAGCGGCCGTCCTCGAGGCAGAGCCAGGCGGTGCCCACCCAGGGGACGACCGCCGAGACGACGCCCTCCAGCTTGTCCGGGGTCACCGGCATGGGGTCCCGGCTCCGGTTGGCATCGCCCTTGGTCACGTACGTGGTGCCCTGCCGCTCGATCGCCCGGTGGGTCGTGAGCCTGCCCCCGTGCGTGTCGTCATGGAAGGCGATGACCGCGCCGCCCCCGACCGAGTGGGCGCTGACGGGCTGGACGGCGACCACGTCACCGCGGCTGAGCGCCGGCTCCATGGACCCTGAGACGACGACGGAGGGGCTCCAGCCCCATGCCAGCGCTGCCACGGGCAGACACATCAGCGTGGTCACCATGGTGACGATCGTCCGGCACCCCGCCACCCGCAGGACGTGCCACCAGCTCTCGTTGTCCACGGCCGGATACTCCAGGGTCAGCGGTCGCGCTCTTCGTCGACCTGGGCGCCGAGGGCGAAGCTGACGCTGTTGTTCTGGGCCGCCGCCGGGGCGGCCGTGTCCAGGTACCAGCCGATCTGGACGTCGAACTGGTTCTTGTTCTTGTCCTTGTTCAGAAGCAGGCCCTCCTGGACCACCGAGTTGCCGCCGGATCCGGCGTCGATCCACTCGGCGAGCGTGCGCGAGACCTCGTACTCCGAGGCACGGTCGCCCTTGCGGTCGATGACGAAGTCGATGTGCAGGTGCTTGGCCAGCTCGGACTTGGCGGCGTCCGAGAGGACGTTGCCCTGGGCGTCCTTGGCGATGAAGTTCTTCATCAGGACCGCGCCGATGCTGCCCGGCACCATGTCGGGGTCGGCCGCGAAGGTGTAGGTGACGGTGGTGAAGGAATCCTCGTCGTCCCGCGGGCCGCTCGGCTTCAGGTCCTTGACGGTGACGACCGCCGTGTTCGGCTTGCTACTGGAGACGTCGGCCTTCGTCCACTTGCCCGACTCAATGGTGTTGCCGTTGTTCCAGGCCGAGGCGGTGACCGTGGCGTGCGTGGCGCCGAGCACCATCGCGCCGGACGCCAGCACACCGACCGGGATCGCGGCCAGCTTCGACCAGCGCTTGATGCGGGTGGCGTTGACTGCCTTGCCCATGTTGTTCCTCCGGTTTGATCTGATCAAGGTGTCCGCGCCGCTGCGGCGTGGACACCTTGATCAGATCCCGGTGGGACGGGCCGGAAGTGGACCCGTGTGCGGCGGAAGTGGTCAACTTCCGTCGTCGAACAGGCCCGCCCGGTGGGCCACGATCGCGGCCTGGGTGCGGTTGTCGACCTTCAGTGCGGTCAGCAGCCGCGACACGTACGCCTTGACGGTGCCTTCGGTCAGGTACATCCGTCGTGCGATGCCAGCGTTGGACAGGCCGGTCCCGAGGTGGCGCAGGATCTCTCGCTGCTGGTCGCCCAGTGCCTCCAGTCGGCGCCGCTGCTCGAAAGGGACGCCTGGCGCCTTGTTGTTGCGCGCGCGGGAGGCCGCCAGCAGGCGGGCGGCGGACGCCGAGGCGAGCACGGTGCCCCCGGACGCGACCAGCCGTACCGCGCCCACGACCTGCTCGGGTGGTGCGTCCTTGAGTAGATAGCCGGCGGCTCCGGCCTCAAGGGCCTCGGTGACACCTTCCTCCGTGTCGAAGGTCGTCAGCACCAGGACCGAAGGCGGATTGGGAAGGGCCAGGAGCTGCCTGGTCGCGGTGATGCCGTCCATGCCCGGCATCCGCAGGTCCGTCAGTACCAGGTCGGGGGCCAGCTCGCGGGCGCGGGTCAGCGCCGAGGTGCCGTCGCAGGCCTCCCCGACGACGGCGATGCCCTCGGCGGCGTCCAGCAGCATGCGCAGCCCGAACCGTACGAGCGGCTCGTCGTCCGTCACGAGTACACGGATCATGCGTTGCTCCCTCGCTCTGTTTCCCCCACCTGCCGGGGCCTTCGGCGTCCTGTCCGTCGGAGGGTCGCACGGAGGTTGTTCACCTTGGTGAATGATCGGCCCGCCACAAGTCGATACTCAGGGCTCACGGCCGCGGAAGCCGTCGATCGGTACCGTGGCGGCGACCTTCCAGCCGCCCTCCGGGGTGGGGCCGGCGTGAAAGTCGCCGCCCAGCAGGGAGACGCGCTCGCGCAGTCCGGTCATGCCGAACCCGCCGCCTGCCGTCGCGGCCGGCGGGACGGGAAGACGTGCGGGGGCGTTGCGTACGGATGCCGCGAGTACGCCGTCGGCCAGGCTGACCCGGATCTCGGTCTGCGCCCCCGGGGCGTGCTTCACCACGTTGGTCAGGGCCTCCTGGACGGTCCGGTACGCCGTGAGCGCGATCTCCTGTGGCACTCTGCCGGTCACCTCCATGGCGAAGGCGATGCGGAGGCCCGAGGACCGCGCCTCCGCCACCAGGGCGTCCAGATCGGCCAGCCGGTGGCCCGCCACCACCGAGTCGTCCCCGTCGCGCAACGCTCCCAGAACCTGCCGTAGATCGCGCATCGCGGCGCGGGCGGTGTCGCCGACCGACCTGGCCAGCTGCCTGCTCTCGGGCCGCACGCCGGGGACGAATTCGATCGCTCCGGCGTGCATGGCGATGATCGCGATCCGGTGGCCCAGGACGTCATGCATCTCGCGGGCAAGGCGGACCCGCTCCTCCGCCTTGGTCTGCGCGGCCCGGCGCTCGCGCTCCTCGCGCAGCGCCGTGATGTTCCGCTCGTACGCGGTCGCCCCCAGCCCGAAGACGACGGGCAGCACGACGTAGAAGGCCGAGTTCAGGAAATCCTCCACCAAGGAGGATCCGAGGTGGCCCGGCAGGAGTGCTTTCAGGGGCACGAACGCGGCGCTGCTGAGCGCTATGACCGCCTGCCGTCTGCTTCGCTGATATCGGGCGAGGCCGTAGAGCGCGAAGAAGACGGGCGTGCGGGCGCCGTTGAGGACCAGACCCGCCATGGTCAGCAGGGCCACCGCGAGCGGAGCCTGCCGCCGCCAGAGGAAGCCGACCGTGACCACGAGCGCGACCGCCGCGCTCGGCAGGATGCCCTGGACCAGTCCCGCCGCCGGCTTGAAGGCGCAGTGCACGGCGCCGACCGCGACGAGGCCCACGATCAGCAGGTCGGCTCGCAGCCAGCGGGTCCGCCCGGCCGGTGCCATGAGCGTGCGGTACCAGCGCTCGAAGGCATCCGGGCGGGCGGGGGCGGTCACGAAGTTCCTTGATAAAATATAGATAATTCGCCTAATTCCGACACACATTATGCCTGTCGTATCGGACGGCGACGTCCTACGAGAAGAGGAGCCGCCAGGTGTGAGCGCCCGGGTACCCGTCCGCGTCCGCGCCGCGCCAGCCCTGCGCCCGCTGGAACGCCTCCACCGCGCGACGGTCGCTCTCGCTCCAGACCGGCCCCGGCCCCGCTGTGTACGCCTGCCCGAAGCCCTTCCGCACCAACTGTTGCCCGAGGAGCATCACGTACGGGTTGGTCCGGCCCGGGCCGAAGGACGAGGCACCCGGGTACTCGGGCGGCTGACCTGCGGGCCGATCGCCTCCGTGCTGGCCGCCGCCGATGTCGTTGCCCCTGCCCTCGACGAGGAGCCGCCACGTCCCGGCACCGGGTACGCCGTCCGCATCCGCTCCCGACCAGCCCTGGGCCTGCTGGAACGCCCGGGTGGCCGCTTCGTCGGGCGCACCCCAGCCAGGACCTGGCCCTTCGCGGTAGAAGCGCCCGCCGCCACGGGCCACCAGCATCGAGCCGAGCCGGGTGACGTACGCATTGTGCGCACCGGGTCCGAAGCTGCCGGCGCCGGGGAAAGCCGTGCCGGCCTGGCCCTCGCCCCCACCGCCGTCAAGACCTCTGTAGCGGTAGGGGACATAGGACGCCGAGTGCGAGAAGTAGACATAGGGGGCGGTCCGCTTCACCGCGCCGCGGCTGCCCGTCTGTTCCATCACCGTGTAGCGGGTGTGCGCCTGGTCCGCCCATCCCGCGAAGAGGACCGCATGTGAACCACGCGAAGGATCCGCAGGGTTGTGGAAGAGGAGCATGTCGCCGGGTTGCAGTTCCTCCTTCGTGATGCGCACGCCGTACTGGTGCAGGTCACCCGTCCAGTGACTCTCGCCCAGGCCCCAGGCCATCGACACGAAGCCCGAGCAGTCGGTGCGGTACCCCTGATAGTAGGCATGGCTGCTGTACGGCACCCCGGCGTCGACCCACGCCTGAGCCCGGGCGAGTATCCCGGCACGCGTCGAGGTCCAGCGCGCAGCGGAGGGGGCGGGGGACTCGACTGCGGCACTGGCCGGGGCCACCGCGGCCCGCCCTGCGGGGGCCTGGACGGCGGCATGGGCCTGAGCACTGCCCAGACCCGCGACCGCCAGTCCTGCCAGCGCCGTCACCGCGGCGATCCGGGGCGTACGGGCACAGGCCGTCGGCGAGACCGCCGGCCGCGCCGATGGAACGGCAGCTGCGGCTGTGCAGCCGGGGCAGGCGCAGTCGGACCTCAGGGGCAGTTCACGGAATGTGGGCAAAGGTGTGGGGGGCATGATCTGCACTCTCCATCGTGATCAACAATTGCGCTGATCATCGGAGGAGAGTCCCGGCCTACCGTCGACATTCACCGAGCCGTTGGTGAACGGACCGGTTGACGAACGGACCGGCGATTTCCCCCTTCGGCCGGGCATCGAATCGCGAGCCGCATAGAACGCCACCGACAAGTCCTTGACCAATTCGGACCGCTGGACTTCGCAGAGCGAGATGACATCCCGCTCCACGAGCCGGTCGACGGTGGCCGTGACGGTGTCCACCATGTTGTCGGCGACGGCCTGCCTCAGCTGTGCATTCAGGACGAACAACTGCTGGCTCCGCAGCGCCCCCGCCACATCAGGCGCGTACGCGACGTGAAAGGGCTGTACGGAATAGACGTCGAGGCCGACGGCACGGCATTCGGCAGCGACGGTGGCGGTGAGCTCCTCCGCCAGGAACCCGAGGTCGCCGGACGGCGGGGCATCTCCGAGGGCGTCGGCGCTGCGTGACGTCGACATGACCCGGCAGACGGCAGCCTCCACGACGGCACCGAGGTACGCCTCGTGGTTCTCCACGCCGAAGACCGCGCGCGCCGTGTCCCGCGCCCGCCAGACGACCAGAACGACCGCCCCGAAGGCGGCGCCGTCGCGGTCCACGGCGCGTATCTCATCGCTGCGCCAGTGCCGAAGGCGTATGTCGACCGGGTGTCGGCGCAGCAGGGGCGGCATCCAGAGGAAGCCCGTTCTGCGGACCGTGCCCCGGTAGCCGCTACCCCGGCTGAGCACGACGGCGGTGCCATCGCGTCCCCAGGTCAGCCCGGACAGGGCATAGGAGGCCCAGAGGCCACAGAGCCCGGCGGCGATCCAGAACCCGGTTGCGGGCCACTGCGGGTCCGGCAGCACCGCCGCCGCGCCCGGCACGCGCACTCCGGCCAGCGCGAGCAGCACCACGCAAGCGGCGATGTTCAGCGCTGCCGCGGCCAAGCCCGCCCACCCCGAGACGGCCCAGCCACGGCGCTCTCGCACCTCGGGGACGCGAGGGGCGCGGAGAGCGGGAGACCCGCCCGCCCTTACCCGCCCCGGGTAAGGGGCACGCGTTTCCTCTGCCGGGATCTCCCGGCCCCCGTTCTCCGTCATGACGCGCACGTTCCTCTCGACCTTCCATCTACGAATTCACAAAAGTTGCAACAACCCCTGGGAGGATCCGAAATCATGAACCGGAGCATTGACGCAAACTTCTTCATGCGGCTGGAGAGCGCAGAGAGTCAGATGCCGATCCTGACGCGCCTCTACTACGACGCGGAGCGACCTTTCGAAATGACGGCGACATTCCGCTGCGCAGGGGATATTCCCGTGTCGTGGACCTTCGCCCGCGACCTTATGCTCGATGGGCGTCTGTACCTCGCCGGCCTGGGCGATGTGCGGATATGGCCGATTCATCTGGAGCAGAGCACGCGGGTCTACCTCAGCCTTTCCTCCGACACCGGCGAGTGCCTTGTCTCCGCATGCATCACTCACATCAACATGTGGTGCCGACGGATGGCGGCCCTCGTACCGCCGGGCACCGAGCATCGCCACTTCGATCTCGACCGGGAGGTGAGGCAGCTCCTGGGCTAGCGTTCATGGATGGGGCCACGGGTTGGGTGCGCAGGTGGCTGCACCCGACCGGAGAGTCTTGGTTTGCTGCATCATCACCGGAGCGGGCACGCCGTCCGCCGTGCAGGACTCGTGATCGTGGCCGATCCGGTGTCCGACCTCGTGGTTCACGACCATCTGGCGGTAGCCGAGCATGTCGTCCCCGTACGTGGGCGACCCCTGTGCCCAGCGATAGGCATTGATCATCACGCGTTCCGTGTTGTGCACGTCGCAGGACACCGTCTGTTCCGACGTGTCGAGACCAGCTTTGGCGCACCACGCGTCCACCGTTCCCGGACTCGCGAACGTGATCACGAAGTCCGCCTCTGCGGTGGACACCCGCTCGAAGGACAGGGCGCCGTCGTGCGTCCAGCCACGGGGGTCCTCCAACGTCCGCTCGACGAAGGAGGCGATGTGCGTGCCGTCGAACCCCCGGGCGGCCAATCCGTCCTCGACGTCGACCCGGTAGCGCAGCACGTGACCGGCTTCGACCGCCTGAGAGGGCGTCTCGTGCGTCATGACCGTCGTGAAGGCTCCGCCCAGCACGAGCTTGCGTTCCAGGGGCAGACGGCCCGCCGGATCGGTGCCCGGCGCGTCGGGCGGCGGCGGGAGGGGCGTTCCGACGGTCTCCGACACCGTCCGCGGATGTTCGGCCGCACCCTGCCCGGGCGCCGATACGCACCACCACGCCGCGGCGAGGGAAGCTGTCATGCCAAGGCAGTGCCGTACGCCGACGGTACGCCGGTGGCCGGGCCGCGTCATATGCCCGCCGCCCGCGATGCAGCGGCAGACCCGGGATGCACCACCGCGTCGATGAGCCTGCGGTACAGCGTGTTGCTGAGCCTGACCCCGGCCACGGCGCCCTGGTGGGCCTGCGCCACTTGTGCATGGGACCGGGCGAGTTCGCGCACCTGGTGCCCGAGCCGGTCGAGGGACTCCAGTGCCTGCGCCTGTTCACGTCCCAAGTACCGTCTGGCGCGCGGCCGGATCACCAGTCCGTTCTCCAGCACCCGCAGTCCGAGCAGCGATTCGACCGCCTGCTGGACCGGCGTGACGAGGCGCGGCGGAATGCCGTCCGGGGCAGCGAGCACGTCCGCCGCGAGCGTTCGCGCCGCCAGCACGCCGATCGCCGGACAGGATGCACCGCCCATGACATCGAGCCGCGCAGCCAGTACCTCTTGTACCACGCGCTGGATCCGGATGATCCGTTCCAGCGCCCGGATCGCGGTCAGCGGCCTCGCCCCCGCGTGCTCCAGCTGGTGGGATTTCAACAGCACGGCCGCATTGACCGCGTCGATCCGCGCCGCCGTCGCGAGCAGCAGGTCGATCCGGCTGAGGGCCTCCGTTCCCGACCATGTGAGAACGGCCCTCGCAGTGTCCCCCGGCCCATCCGCGGCAGTGTGGTTGACGATGGCGAGCAGCGGCGCGGCCGCGAACCGGACCGTACCGATGCGCTGAGCGACCGCCGCCCACAGACCCGCGAAATGCACCGGGACCCCGGCCACTGGGACGCCTGCGTCGGACACGACGGCGGGCCAGCCGCAGTTGACACTGATCGCGGCGAGGCGGAGGGCCACAGCTTCCACCTCGCCCTTGCCGAGCCGCGCCGCGCGGGTGCGCAGGCACGCCATGCCAGGCTCGTTCCAGCGATCGGCGGCGATGTAACGGGCGCCGTGGACGCTGGTCGCCCGCATCGTCTCCTGTACGTACCAGTCCAGCGAGCGCCACAACCCGGTCAGCGGCCGGTGGACGGCCGGCCGCTGGAGCAAGGGGGCGCACGCCACGGCGGTGACGGATCGAAAGGTCATCAAGGAGTCTCCAGGGGCGCCGATGAGGCTCGCATCGCTTTTGTGCGAATGCCGGGTCGATGCCGAGTGAGACTATGCGGACATTTCAGTCCAATAGGAGGGGTCTTGATTCCGTTTGGGAATCCGCCCCATCCACTTCCGTGAACCGGGACCACCTCAGGGGGCCGACACAGTGAGCACGGAACCCCTGGTTGGCACCCTCACCAAGACACCCACCCAGCCGTGCCCCATCCGTGCCCTACAGAGCGGCAAACAGGGGACAGCGCCGAGCTCCGGCAGCCCATCCAGCGGTGCGGCCGGGCCTTCGGCCGTCCTCACCTCACCGCGGGCGGAGACAAGAACACGTACATGGCCTGGCCGTCGACCCGGGCACCCTCGTCGGACAGTTGGCGCCAAGCGGCATGCTGCGGATCGTGTAGAGCTTTCGCCAACGCGAGCTTCTTACGGTCGCCCTTGTCGAGTTGCGCCCTGAATTGCAGCGGATTGGCAGGCAACGAGAGCAAGAACGCCAGGTCGCGGTAGTGCCGATCCGGTGAAGCAGTCTTGATGCGCACCGCTGCAGCCTTCGCCACGATCGCCCCCAACAGGCTCGGGCGACGGATCCGGCCGGTCCGCAGCCCCAACTGGACCCTCACAGCCTCGGTTCTCTGCGCAGCCTGTCGACCTCCTGGAACTTCCAGGGTGCGGCCGGGCGGCGTCGTTGTGAGGTCTGCGCGGGGGCCGAGATTGTCGGGCGCCAACAGGTCCACCACCAGCCGCCGCGACTCGGCACCGCGCTCGTAACGGTGCAGCAGGTTGCCCTGCGGCGACATGCCGGCGGGGGAAAATCCGAGCCGTTCCAGTGCCGCGACCAAGCGGCGCAAGCTCTGCTGGTCCGACTGCACATCAGCCAGGACATCCAAGTCGGCGCTGGCTGCCGGCGGAGTGCGACCGTGCTCCAGCCCGTGGAGGAGCACCATCTGCCCGCCGATCAGCGACCAGGCATTGGGCACCTGCTCCGACAAGTCGAACAGCACGCTCCACAGCTCCACCAGCGGACCGGTGAATAGGTCTGACTCCAGTCGCACGTCGGGCACTTCAGCCGCCATGATTACGCCCTCCGAGGCTGTGCGTAGCGCGCCAGTAGAGACTCAAGCAACCCAGCTGCGGCAGCGTCGGCTCGGCCGTCGTGGCGGTCCAGCAAGTCGGCCGCCACTACCGAGGCTGGCGCGTCGTGGCCCTGCCCAGGCGTTTCAGATCTTGAGGTCAGGAACGACCACATCTCCGCTGGGGGAATTCGAAGCGAGACGTTGCCACGCTCTTCATCCCGGACCATGCCGAACTCGGCTTCCAGCTTGTCAACGCTGTCAGGATGTACGTAGATCTCCGCACGCCCGAGAGCGACGTAGTCAGCCCCCGCCCGCGCCGTGGCGCTCGCTCCCCCCCTCACCACATCCTGGGCGGCGAGCAACACCGGCAGCACGCCTGAATGAACGCGGTACGAGCGCACCTCAGCCCGGGCGGCAAGAAGCTCCTGGAGCAGCGTCGGAGCCAGCCGCTCGTGGGCGAGGAGATTCCGCAACCGCATCCTCACCCGGGACTTCTCGGCGTCGGACAGACCCACAGGCAGATGGCCGTCCAGAATCGCCAGAACGCCCCATGCGTTGCGGGCCGACAGCGGCCTCCGCGAACGGGGGCCCCGGTCCTTGCGATCCCGGACACTGTCCCCGGCAACCAGCCAACGACCACCGACTCGCTGCCCTTGGAGCCTTCCGTCATGCAGCAACTGACGGACACGGGAGTCATCCACCCCGAGCAGGGCCGCAGCCTGCTTGACCGACAGCAGTTCCATGACCACCTCCATGCGACTACCCTCACGAAATAAGGAGAGAACACGCAAGAAGTGTCCCGCCCCGACCCCCTTGCGTCAAGCCTCTCGCTTTCGAGATACAAGGCGCAAGCGGGGCCCGGCACGACAGAGCGTCTACGTGCACGCCCGCCTCGACCTGGCCCACCGCCGCGTCCTCACGTCCGCCCGCACCGGCGACGTGGACCATGCCGTGACCGAGGAGCTACTCGGCCTGCTCTCCGCCACCGTCGGCCAGGCCGTCGACGGAGCCGTACCGACCAGCGTCCGTCCCGGCCGGGACGAGGCGACGCTCGTCGCCGACCAGGACCCTCCTCTGCCGGACCATGCGCCAATATCTCGGCCACGCACCAACTGCACTGCGGCGTCTCCTCGCCCCAAAAACGGCCGACCTGGCGGTCTAGCGGTCTTCCGTGTGGGCCGCTTCCATGCTCTGGGGTTCCGCGCGAGGGCTGGGCGGCTTGCCCTGATCACCCTCTTGCGGCGGGTCGCGGTCTGTGCGGGGGTGATTCAGCCACCGGATCATCAGGTGGAGGGTGGTGAATGCGGCGGCTGTGCTGAGTACGCCGAGCGCGCTCATTGCGGGTGTCGACAGGTTCATGCCGCTGCCGAGGAACAACGGCCAACCCAGGCACATGCAAGCACCGGCGACGGATCCGCTGGCGGCGGGCAGGAACAGGAGGCGTTGACGGCCGCGGGCGCGGTGGAAGAACTGGAAGGCGGCCAGCCCGAAGATCATCATCACCGCGGACAGGATGAACGGCCAGGCGAACGGAATGCCGAGCACCTTGGCCGGCTGGCTTCCGTCGTAGAGGTAGAACCCGCGTGTGACCATGACTGCTTCGGCGACGGCGTCGAAGACAACCGCGCCTGCGTACAGACCCCACAGGCGCCGTGCGGACCATCCTCGTTCGGCGGCCTTCATCACCAGGTATCCCGCGGTACCGAGCCATGCCGTGTTCTTCAGGACGAGCCACAGGGCGAAGTCGCGACCGAAGGCGGAGTATGCGATCACGGCGTCGTCGCTGGGGAAGTGCCGGATGTTGATGAGGGGGCAGACGATGGTGACCGCGAAGACGGCTGCGGCTGCCGAGCAGATCAGCAGTGCCAGCTCCGGCCGGCGGTGCTTGAGCCAGTCCCGTGCGGCCCAACCGGCAAGGCCGATCAGCCAGATCGCCGCTTCCGCGGTGATGAGCGTGTCCGCGGTGGATGAGATCGGCCCTTCTGCGATGGGTGTCATTCGGATTCCCACTTCCGGTCGACGGGGGAAGGCTGTTCGGAGGAGGGCGGTGGTCGTTCAATCCGGTGTCGGCTCCGCGCGTGGATCCGTTCGCAAGATCTCGACGAGTACGCAGATCCAGCGCCATCCGACGCCCATCCCTACGACGAGGATCAGGGCGCCGGGTTCGACTTCTGGGTCGTCGTGGAGGAGGTGGTCCAAGCCGAGGAAGTGGTCGCAGGGCCCCGCGTGGCCGACGTTGCGGTGGAAGGGCCACGTCGTGTCGGCCAGGTCGCGATCGAGGGGCTGGGTGAAGACGGTGGAGAGGAACGGAAGGCCCGCTCCGTGGACAACGACGCGGGATGGTTCTTCCGCGCTCGTGCCGGTCTCGTCCAGGAGCAGACCTACGGCCTGCGCGGTCTTGTCGCGCAGGGTGGTGAGCAGGGGTGCCGGCAGGTTGCTCGCGGCCGTGGAGCGTTGTTCGGCGGTGAGGTTGAGGCGTGTGAGCGGTTCGAGTTGCGGGGCGCTGGTGTGTGCGGTGGCCACGAGGCGGGCGCGGGCGTGGGAGCGGCGGCGGGAGAGCACGAGTGCTGCCGCGCCGTCGGTCATCACGTAGTCGGGGCTGCTGTGCCGGTCGATGCCGGACAGGCATGAGGTGGCGACGGCCATGGCCGCCGTGGTGGTGGGGTCTGCGGTGAGGTGTTCCGCGGCCGCGACGAGGCCGGCGAGGTCGCCGGCGCTCGCTGCGCCCAAGTCGACGGCGCGGGCGCGGTCGGCTTTCAGGATCCGTTGGACGTGGCAGACGGGGCTCAGGAAGGTGGTGTCAGTGGGGATGGTCGCGGCCAGTGTGAGCAAGGTCAGTTCGTCTGCGGTGTGTCCGGAGCGGTGGAGCGCGAGCAGGGCCGCTCGCGCGGCCATCTGGGGTCCGGTGCCGGGCGCCGCCATGGTGGCGGACCGGTAGCCCAGCGCGTCGTTGAAGGAGCCGGGTGCGGTGGTGATGTCGGTGCGTGGGGGCAGGTAGGTCGCGGTGTCGGCGATGTAGAGGTCGTGCCAGATCACGGCCTAGGCTCCCTGCCCGCGCCCCACCAGCCGGGATTTCCGGTCGTGGGGGTCACGGCTTCGTTGCCGTCGGCGAGCACGGCTTGTGACCGGCCGCTGATACCGGACATGCGCAGCAGCACGGTGCGGTCCGGAGCCAGGGCGAATCCCTGGCCGCGGTCGAGCGGGAATGTGGTGTGCAGGAGGATCGGCTCGCCGTAGCGCGTGGTGAGCGTCGCGTCGTTGCCGGGGACGGCGATGTCGATCTCGGCGATGCCCTGGAGGACTCCCAGGTGGCCGGCGGCCCCTCGCTCGGGGGGCAGGCTGGGCAGGTGAGAGATGCCTTCGAGCATCAGCACCGGCAGGAGGAACCCACCGAAGTCGTTTCGCCACGGCTGGGTCCCGTGCAGGAATTTCGCAGTGATGCCATGCCTGCCGCGGCGGGCGTTGTGGACCGGGGCCAGCGGGCCGCTGACCTGGACCTGGGTGTTGGTGGTGTAGGCCGGAACGGTGAGGTCGCCGGAGTCCAGGCCGCGCTCAGGGGTCTTGGGGCCCGTGAGCTTCGGGTGGCGGTCGGCGAGGAGGACATCGACGCGGTGACACAGGTCGTCGTGACGCAGGATGCGCCCGATCGCGGTGCGCCGGTCGACCCTGACGTCGACGCGGACCCGGGCTCGCCTGGCGTTCCGTTCCAGGAGGGTGGTTTCGATCTTGATCGTCCGGGGCGGTCCGTCCTCAGTGACGGTGAGGGTTGCCAGGCAGGCCAGGTCACGGAAGCCGACGATGTTCAGGCCGGGGAGCATGTGGCCGGCGGCCTCGGCGGCCATCTCCAGAACCCAGATCCCAGGGACGACGGGTGTGTCGTTGACCCGGTGATGGCCGAGCCAGCGACCTGCTCCCTCCTGCGGGGAGAACGTCTTGGTGAACAGCCCTGCCCGTTCACCGACAAGGATCTGGTGGTCGATGAGGGGGGCCAGGGCAGGCCCTTGCCGTTCTCGGGGCGGCGGGAGCGAGCGGCGGGCGACGTGGGCGATGGCGTCGCGTTCCTCGGGGCGGACGTACGCCAGCACTGGTGGCACGTTTCGGCGGGAGAGGGCGTCCAGGAACTGGGCGGTCCCGACCTCGGTGGGCAGGAAGGCGTTCAGTCCGCGGTCGCGGAACCCCGCGATGATCTCGGGCGTGGCCGCCGCACCGGCCTCGGTCCAGATCGGCCACAGCACCGTGAACTCCCGGCAGTCTTCGGGGGTGTGGCGGCGGGTGGCGTGGTTGAGGTATTCGCTGGCGGAGACGTAGTCGATGTCGCCGGGGTTCCCGAAGAGCACGCCGATGGTGCCGAAATTGCACCAGATGGAAGGGGGCCGTCCCGCCAGGGCGCTCACCAGGTTGTGGTAGCCGCGCACCTTGGTGTCGCGGACACGGCGGAAGGTGTTGAGGGCCTTGGTCGCGGTTGCCTGAGAACGCAGTTCCACCACGCTGTTGATCAGCAGGTCGATGCGTTCGTGGCGGGCGAGTACCTGACCGGTCGCCTGGGCCAGTTCCTTCTCGTCGAGGATGTCGCAGACGAGGTAGTGCACCTTGTCCGTACCGCAGCGCGCTCGCAGCCGTGCCAGGTTCCGGCGGACCTCGGCAGCGCGCACCCAGCGGGTGTGCTCCCGGACGAGTTCGCCCACCGGCGTCCGGGGTGCCTCTGCACGGCGGCCGCGCAGGAATGCGGCGCGCTCCGGAGGCGGCTCTGGCGGCAGGTCGTCGATCCGGGTACGCCCCAGGACGTAGAGATGGGGCTGGGTCTTCTCGGCCAGCGCGTACAGGATCTCGGCCGTGATGCCGCGGCCGCCGCCGGCGGAGACCACCACTGAGTCGGGTCCCAGGGGCAGCGCCCCGGCGCCGTCGGGAGGCCCGCCGGGCGTGAGGACCGGGGCGAGCGTGTACGCCATGCGCCGGTCGCCGCGGTAGGCGATCACGTGATGGGGCAGGGGCCGGCGCCACTCTGTGGCCAGCTGGGCCAGGCCGGTGGATACGTCGTCGGCATCGGACAGCACTGTCGCGCATGTCGCCTGGTGCACCTCCGCGGCGATGGAGCGCACCAGTCCGTCGAACAGGCCCGCACGCGGGTCCGGCCCGCCCTCCGCCAGTGCGCCCAGGACGAGAGCGGCGAGGCTGCCGCCCGTCTCCAAGACGGGGAGGGCTGCCTGGATGGCGGCGAAGGCGAGGTCCTGGAGGTCCAGAGCGTCCTGGGGAAGGACAGCGCCGTCGGTGGGGGCGAGTGCGACCAGCAGGCGGACGTGCCGCAGGGGGAACGGAAGTTGCGCCATGTGCTCCCGGGCGGCCTCCGGGGAGACCCGGACAGCGCGAACGGCCCGGGACGCGGCGTGCGAGGTCCACGCCTGCACCCCTGGACGGTCGGCGGCCGCGGCGGCGAGCTCCGGGTCGTTGGTGATGACCAGGCTGCCTTCGGGCAGGGCGTCGGCCGCCTCGCCGTGCCAGGTTTCCACCGGGCCGGTGGCGTCCACCAGGCCGCAGGCCATGAGGGTGCCCAACCGGGACACGTCCGTTGCTGCGGGAGCGCAGGACCCGTTCGGGGTCGCGGGGCGGATCCGCACGTGCGGTGAACCAGGCGTGGTCGGCGTCAGGTTCAGGGCCGTGCCGGTGAGCACGCTATGGGGGACGGCGAACAGGGCGTCGATGCCGGGATAGCACTGCCCGACGTCGCGCAGGGGTGGAAGATCCAGGGCGGGGTGCCCGTCCCAGTCGGTGTCGATGCCCGTCTCCACCGTGGCGAGGATCGGCAGACCTTCCTTCAGCGCGGTCGAGCGCCGGGCCAGTGCGATCGTGACGCAGCCCTCGGCCACTTGCCTGCCTGCCGGAAGGACTGGAGCGAGGGCCTGTACCCATTCGGGAAGGGTGTTCGCGCTGGCGCCGCAGACCACCGCGACGTCACAGTCATGGTGGCCCAGTAGCCGCCCCGCGGTGCGGAGCGCCAGCTGACCGGAGTCCAGGCCGCCTTCCGCGACCAGATTGGGGCCGCGCAGGTCGAAGTAATTGGCGACCCGGCCGGTGGCGCTGGGAAGGGCACCCGTGAAGTCGTCCTCCGTCGACTCGGTCGTCACGGACAGCACCGCCCTGCGCAGCGCCTCGTAGGCCGCGTCCGCGGATTCACGGTCGGGCAGCAGGTCGAACGCCTGGGCACAGTCGTCCAGGCTCATGCGCTGGAGCAGCCGACTGTAATGGCGTGTGGGTGCCATGGTGGCCCCGATGACGGCCGTCCGGGCGCTGAGCCGCTTGGCCGGGTCGGCGCCGAGCCGGTCCAGGAGCTGCCTGGTCGCCTGGAGCGCCATGAGGTGGGTACGGTCCATGTGGCGCATGGTCAGGGGCGGGATGCGGATCTCGGCAGGCGAAGGCAGCGGGTACTGCTCGCCGAACTCGGCCGCAGGCGCGGCGCCGGATCCAGCAAGCCACTCGTCGGGGGCGTCCGCTGCCGAGCCGGGCAGCTGGGTGCCCCAGCCGACGACAACGATGTCCTCCCGGGAGTACTCGCGCCGTGCCGGGCCCTGTCGCGGGGGACGGTCGGCCAGGACGATGTGGGCGTTGCTGCCGCCCAGCCCGAAGGCTGAGACCCCGACAAGGCGCGGGCGGCCGGGATCGGCCGGCCAGGGCACATCCTCGGTGGGGACGGTGAGAGTGCGGGCGGCAACCAGCTCGGGGTGAGGATCGCGGAAGTCGGGCTGCCGCGGGATCAGCTCGTGCTCCAGGCCCAGGAGCGCGTGGACGATCGAGGCGAGGCCGGCAGTGAGGGCGGTGTGCCCGAAGACGGCTTTGTTGGAGGTGATCCTGCAGGCATCCGGACGGCTTCCCAGGCTCTCCCTCAAGGCCCGGAGCTCCACGGTGTCACCAAGCGGGGTGCCGGTTCCGTGCGTGATGACCCATTGGACGTCGTCCGGCGTGATGCCCGCGTCATTCCATGCCTTCAGCAGGGCCGCCTCCTGGCCCTCCTGGGCCGGCGCGTGGATTCCCCTGCCCTTGCCGTCGGAGCTCGTTCCGGTGCCGAGGATGAGCCCGAAGATGCGGTCCCCGTCCCGTTCCGCGCGTTCCAGGGTCTTGAGGGTGAGGCTCACAGCGCCTTCGCCGATCATCGTGCCGTCTGCGTCGGCCTGGAACGGCCGGAGCTGGCTGGTGGGCGACAGCCCCTGTGCCTTGCAGAACGTGACGACGAATGCGGGGTCGACGATGCAGGTGGCGCTGCACAGGGCGATGTCACAGGAGCCGTCACGCAGGGCCTTGACCGCGATGTCCACGGTGTGGAGGCCGCTGGCGCAGGCCGAGTCCAGGCTCATCTGCTCGGCGGTGTCGGGCACGAGTCCGCTGAGGGCGTTGCGGACGGCGTAGGGGGCGATGGCGTCCAGGTCGGGCAGGGGGCTGCTGTTGTAGCGGGCGGCCAGGGCATGGGCGGCCAGTTCGTGCAGTGCCGGGTCCAGGTGCTCGGCGGCCATCGCCTGGAGGCCGTTGCCGAGCAGCGATGCCTGCCGGACTTCGGAGTACGGTGTGACGCCGACAGCGGTGACGCACGTCCACCGGTCGCGGCCCGTGGTGGTGACCCGTTCCGTTGCTTCGATGGCGCAGTGCCTCAGCATGGTGGCCGTCGCGGGGGCGTCGTGCGGCCAGTCTCCGGTGCGGAGTTCGCGTGCGAGTGTCTCGGTGGGGCGGAAAGGTCCCATGAACCCTCCGACCCTGACGTATGCCCGGTCGGGTGCCGGTGTTGGTGACCAGTAGGCGTCGATGTCGAACCGGGTGGGCTCGCTGAACTGCGGTTCGCCTTCGCGTAGCCGCTGCCACACCTGCTGCGGAGATCCGGCATTGGGCAGGACGGCACCGACGCCGACCACCGCGATGACGCCGCTGGCCCCCGCGGCCTGCCGGCTGCCGGCCGGGAGGCTGTCAGTGGCCGTGGTGGATGTGGTGGACGTGGTGGACGTGGTGGACGTGGTGGACGTGGTGGACGTGGTGGACGTGGTGGCGGCCTGGCGCAGCCGGCTCGTCATAGCCGAGTTCCCCGGGGGCGCGGCCAGTGCGCCGCAGTCGGCCGTCAGAGTCGTGCCGGTCATCATGCCCGCGAGGTCGGAGGCCAAGAAGCCGACGAGCTCTGCGATCTCCTCGTTGGACATCGCGCGCTTCAGCAGTGCCCAGTCCTTGAACTCTTGCACGAGGGATCCGGCGTTGTCCCAGACCTGCCTGGGCACATCGTTGTCGATCAGTCCGGCGAGGAGGGTGTTGATCCGAATGCCGTCCGGTGCCAGCTCGACGGCCAAGTAGCGCACCAGGTCCTCAACGGCAGCCTTCGTCCAGCCGACCGTGCCGTAGCCGAGGAGAGCGCGCTGGGAGCCGAGCGAGGACAGACACGTAATGGACGCCCCGTGGCGCCCCCGCATCAGCGGCACGGCGCGCTTGGCACACCACACCGGGGCCATCACGTTGGTGCGGAAGGCCCGCTCCCAGAACACGTCGTCGGCCTCGAACAGCGGCAGGAACGCCCCGGCCGCGGCATTGTTGACCAGGATGTCCAGAGCCCCGTACCGCTCGGCGACCTCGTCGAACATGCGGTCCACCGCGTCGTGTTTGGCCACCGAGGCACGGACGAGCTCGTACGAGTGACCGGCACGCGCCAGCTCCGCGCCCAGCGCCCGGGCCTCATCCGTCGCGTGGAAGTAGTTGACGATCACGTGGGCACCGCGGCCCGCCAGGTGCCGTGTGATCGCCGCGCCGAGGTTGCGTGCCCCGCCGGTGACCAGCGCGATCTTGCCTGCGAAGTCCTGTACGTCGGCCATCTCAGCCCGTCCGAACGCCAGCGACGGCGACCATGTCGGCGATCTTGCCCAGGGTCGGGTAGTCGAGCAGACGGACGTCCTTGCGCAGGCTGCTGATGCCGTACCGCTCGCCGACCTTGACGAGAAGGTGGACCTGCTTGAGGGACTCGACTCCCAGATCTGCCTCCAGTCGATCGTCCTCGCCGAGCAACTCGGGCGGGTAGCCGAGGTAGTCGCCGTACAGCTTCTGCAGTTCGGCCAGGACGTCGCCGCGCGGCAGATCCGGCTCGGCGCCATCTGTGACCAGAGCCGTGCCCGCCGTCGCGGCGGTCCCGACCGTCGGCTTCTGCGCGGTCGGCTCGCAGAACCTCACCGCGCTCGGATCAGGATCGGGCGCAGGCAGCAGCGGGGCGGCCTGTTCGGCCGGGGGCCTGCGCCGGCCCGTGCGGTCGGCCAGGGGAGTCACCACCTTGACGGTGGGCAGGCTGGCGTGGATCAGCTTCGCCAGGATCTCCTGAGCACCGCATTCGAGGAAGGTCTCGGCTCCTGCGGAGTACAGCGACAACACCGTGTCGCGGAAGTGGACCGGCCGAGTCATCTCGGCGATGGTGATCTCGACCGGGTCGTCGTCATCGCCGACCCACCGCCGCAGGGTCGGGGACCACAACCGCCAGCGCATCGGCCTGCAACGCAGCCCCGGTACGGCCGCGACCATCCGGGCCCCGGCGGGGGCGATGGCAGGAGTATGGCTCGCGTGGGGAACCGGCAGTATGGAGGTGGCCCAGCCCAGTTCCTCGGCCAGCTTCCCGACCTTGGACACCACCGGTCGCGGGCCGCACACCACCGTCTGGCGCGGCGCGTTCACACAGGCCACGACGAGGTCGCTGTGGTCGACCGCCCCGACGAGGTGTCCCACGGCCGCAGCACCCGCGCCGACGGCCATCATCGACCCCGGCCACGCCAGATCGGTCAGCGCCTGGCTCCGCACGCACGCCAACCGGGCCGCCCCGGCGACGTCGATGCCTCCCGCGGCGACCAAGGCCCACAGCTCGCCGATGCTCTGCCCGGTGATCGCGTACGGCTCGCCACCGCCGCTGATGAAGTCCTCGAAGACCGCGAGGGATACGGCCATGAGCGCCAGGTAGTGCGCCTCCGGGGTGACCGGATCGATGGCCGCCGACGGATCGGTCAGGTAGTGGCGCAGGGACGGCACCCCGAACTCCGGACCGACCCGGTCGATTTCGCTGAGCAGGCCCCGGACTGCGGAGACGTCGGCGGCGATCGCCTGCAGCACACCCGCGGGCGGCATAGCGATCGTGCCGGGCATCACTACGACAGTTTTCTCGTGCATCACTACCGCTTTCCATGAGGAGGCAGATGGCGAAGGAAGAGATGAAGGGCTTGAGGCGCGGCCGGGGAGACGCGCTGGCATCGCCGCACGTGTGGTCGGCTCCACGAGACGCCGACGACCAGACCGTCAGGCCCTTGACCCGGGCGACTGGCGAAGGGCTGCTGCAGAGGGATACCGGTGGCGTCAACCTGCCCCCACGTCAGGCGACAGAATCCGCTCGGCACCAGCCCTCGGGGGCACAAGGAGCATGTGGCCCGCGCCTTCTCACCAGGCGCGCCTCCCAACGCCGGCGCATGCCCGCGCATGGACCGCAGTCATGGCATGGCAGCGCACGAGGCGGACACCATCACGCGCCGCACGCTCGCTGAATCGGGTGAGTGGGCGCATTGTGTCGAACTGGGGGACCTGAAACCACACCCTTGACACGCGCCGGGCATCGTCGACCTGACAGCTCAGCGACCGTGGCCGGGGCGGCTTCACGCGGCCCCGGCCACGACGTGCCGCGGGGCGTCACAGCTGTTGGATCAATTGGCGCAGCTGCGTGCTGGAGACGTGCATCGTGTACGGGAGATAGACGACCTCGACCCCGACCGCTGCGAAATCGCGCTGCCATTGGGCGCCCCGGAGGGTGCCGCGCCAGTCGTCGCCCTTGAACAGGCGGTGGAAGCCGACCTGCCGCCATGCCTCCATCTTCTCCAGCGTGTGGTCCACGACCACCTCGTCGACGTACGACATCGAGCGGACGATCTCCATCCGCTCGTGGAGCGGGATGATCGGGAGGTGTCCCTTGTGCCCGGACGCCTCGTCGCTCAACACGCCCGCCACGAGGTGGTCGCACTGGGCACGGGCGTGCTTGAGGAGATTGAGGTGTCCGATGTGGAAGAGGTCGAAGACGCCGGACGCGTAGCCGATGATCTGAGACACGAAAGGGGTCCTCCGGGTGGCGCGTTCCCGTCGGCGACGAACTGTCGAGCGAGACACTGGGCGATCTTGCATCATCCCCAGGGTTTAGTAAAGGCCCTGCTCACCGGGTTGGGATGATGTGACGACAGCGACGGCGGCCCGGGAGGAGGTACCTCCCGGGCCGCCGTGGGAACGAACGGTTCCGAACGATTCCGGACAGCCGGTTCACTCCCAGTACCGGGCCAGCGCTCCCTCCCGGTACGGGGCAGGGCTCACGCTCAGCTCGCCGGCGAACGGCCGGTCGAGAACCAGGATCAGCAGCAGGCTGAAGCCGATCAGCGCGGCGACCGAGGCGACGAAGAGCAGCTGGATCCGCGCCTTGCGCATCCCGTAGAGGAAGGTGAGGGGGATCAGGACGAGTGCACCGCCGATCGCCAGGACCTGGAGGAGCGGCGGGAGTTGCTGGGACGCCGCCGTCAGCCGGGCCCGGCGCTGCGCGGCGAGGTCGTTGAGGCGGCCGGCGGCCTCCTCGTAGAACACCTGCTCCCGCACCGTACGGGGCTCGTAACGCTGAAGGGCGTCGAACAGGGACTGCATGCTTCCGGCGGTCGCTGCGTGGCTGGGCCTTCCCTGGCGCATCAGCGGCCATTGGTGTTCCACGACGGCATGGAGGTAGCCGCGGAGCGCCCCGTCGACCTCGGCGCGGACGGACGGCGGGAAGACGGCGGAATCGCGGGCGATGAGGGCCAGGTCGGAGGCCTCGGCGGCGACCACGGTCTGGGTGGTGTCCAGCTGGGTCCACAGAGTGACGATGACGAAGGCGAGGATGATGCCGTAGATCGCGCCGAACATGCCGAGCGTCACCCCGACCATGTCGTTGTGCTCTCCGTCGACGAGCGACGGGTATCTGCGCCTGGTCAGCAGACTTCCGGCGACCGCGGCGCAGACGATCCCGCCGACGATGACGAGGGCAAGGGTGAGGGTGCTGAGATGGTTGAGCAACCAAAGAGCCACGTGTCGTGAGCCTATGGTCCTCGGGGCGATCCGAGGAGCTGTGCCTCCGGCGGCGCGGCAGTGATCATGCGGATGAGTGAGAGCCGTACCGGCCTTGACCACCTCGCGCTTGGTCCTAGGATCACGAGCATGGCCCTGATCACGAGCAATGTGGAGCGCTTCCAGGCCGCCAGGCCCCGGCTGGAGGCCATCGCCTACCGGCTGCTCGGCTCGGCGAGTGAGGCGGAGGATGCCGTGCAGGAGACGTTCCTGCGCTGGCAGGCAGCCGACGTCGAGCGGATCCAGGTGCCCGAGGCCTGGCTGACGAAGGTCCTCACCAACTGGTGCCTCAACATGCTCACTTCGGCACGTGCCCGGCGCGAGACGTACGTGGGGAGGTGGCTGCCCGAGCCGCTGCTCACCGGGGACCCGATGCTCGGCCCGGCCGACACCGCCGAGCAGCGCGAGTCGGTGTCGTACGCCGTCCTCGTCCTGCTGGAGCGCTTGTCGCCCAACGAGCGGGCGGTGTACGTGCTGCGCGAGGCCTTCGACTACGCGCACCGGGAGATCGCCGAGATCCTGGAGATCACCGAGGCCGCCAGCCAGCAGATCTACCACCGGGCCAAGAAGCACATCGCGGACGGCAAGGCACGCACCGAGATCGATGAGGCCTCCGCCCGGCACATCGTCGAGGAGTTCCTGGCCGCGGCGACCAGTGGCCGTACCGAACCCCTCCTGCGCCTGCTCACCCAGGACGCCGTCTCGGTGGGCGACGGCGGCGGGAAGGTCCCGGCCCGCGCGAAGGCGTTCGAGGGCGCGCTCGCGGTGGCCAGGTTCCTGCGCGGCCTGTTCAAGCCCAGCGAGGCCAAGCGGGCCCACATCGGCGGCGCGGCCGAGATCTACGCCACGACCGCCAACGGCGGGCCCGCCATCGTGGCGGTCGTGGACGGCCGGGTCGTCGGGATCACCTGCCTGGAGGTCACCGCGGAGGGCATCGCCGCGGTCCGCAGCCAGGTCAACCCCGACAAGCTCGTCCGCGCGACCGAGCACTGGGCCGCCGCGGACCACGGGGAGGCGCTCCACACCCTGTGACGGGGCGTGACGCAAGTCACACTCGGATCCTGTCAGGGAACGGGGGGCTGTCCGGTTCAAGGGGCGAAACCACGCCGGACAACGGCAGCCACCGCCCAGACAGGAGCACGGACATGCAGCACCGCATCGTCGTCCTCGGAGCCGGCTACACCGGTGCCATCGCCGCCGGCCGCCTCGCCAAGCGGCTGCACCACGAGGACGTCACCATCACCCTCGTCAACCCCGAGCCCGACTTCGTCGAGCGCGTCCGGCTGCACCAGCTCGCGGCCGGCCAGGACCTCAGGCCCCGGCCGTTGGGCGAGATGTTCGCGGGCACGGGCGTGCGACTGAAGCTCGCGAAGGTCACCACCGTGGACGTGGACCGCAAGACGGTGACGGTCGCCTCGGCGAACGGCCCCGAGCGGGAGGAGCGGGAGGAGCTGGAGTACGACACCCTGGTCTACGCCCTCGGCAGCGGCTGGAACGACGGGGGCGTCCCCGGCACCGCCGAACACGCCCACGAGATCTCCAGCCGCCCCGGCACCCTCCGCCTCCGCGATCGCCTGGCCGCCCTGGACGCCGGCCGGCCCGTGGTCGTGGTCGGCGGCGGCCTGACCGGCCTGGAGGCCGCGACCGAGATCGCCGAGGCCCGCCCGGACCTCGACGTCGCCCTGGCCACCCACGGCGCCCTCGGCGACTGGCTCTCGGAGAAGGGCCGCGCCCACCTGCGGAAGGTGGTGGACAAGCTCGGCATCACGGTCCACGAGCACGCCGCGGTCAACGCCGTGGAGGCGGACGGCGTGACGACCGCCGACGGCCGGACCATCCCGGCCGAGGTCACGGTCTGGACCACGGGCTTCGCCGTCCACCCGATCGCCCAGGCCACCGCCCTGGAGCTCACCGACCGCGGCCAGATCGTGGTCGACACCACGATGCGCTCGGTCTCCCACCCGGACGTGTACGCCGTGGGCGACGCGGCGATGGCGATCGGCGCGGCCGGCACGCCCCTGCGCATGTCCTGCGCCTCGGGCGTCCCCATGGCCTGGCAGGCCGCCGACGCCATCGCCGCCCGTCTCGCCGGCACCAAGATCCCCCGCATCTCCATCCGTTACTTCCAGCAGTGCATCTCCCTCGGCCGCAAGGAGGGCCTGATCCAGTTCGTCGCCGCCGACGACCGAGCGGTCGACAGCGCCCTGACGGGCCGTGTAGCCGCCCTCTACAAGGAGCTGATCTGCAAGGGCGCTGCGTGGGGCGTCGCCAACCCGACAGCGGGCATGCCGTCCCGGCACCGGCGTGTCGTACGGCAGGAGACTCGGAGCCGCGCACGGGCGCAGGCCCCGGCCTGACCTCGCCACGGTGTACGACATGCCGACGGTCCCTGACCGAGTTGGCTGGTCAGGGGCCGTTTCAGCTGGCGGTGGGGGTGGGATTCCCAGCCAGGATCAGGCGAGGGGGGCGAGGAGGGGCCAGTCGACCTCGACCTCCGCGGCCTCGTTGAAGTAGTTGGTGAAGATGTTGAGCGCCGTGTTGGCGAAGACCTCGGCGATCTCACCGTCCGTCAGACCCACGTTGCGGGCATCGGCGACGAGGGCGTCGCTGACGTGGCCGCGGGTCTCGACGATGGCCAGCGCCAGGGCGAGGGCCGCCGCGTCCCGCTTGTCGGTGGAGGTTCCGCGGCGGGCGTCCTCGATGTCCTGGGCCGACAGGCCGACGAAGTTGGCCGAGACGTAGCCGTGGGCGCCCAGGCAGTAGGAGCAGCCGTTGGCCTCCGCGACAGCCAGGGCGATCTTCTCGCGGGTGGCGGCGGACAGGGCGCCACCGGCAAGGGCCCCGGAGAACTCCAGGAACCCCTTCAGAACGGCCGGGCTGTTGGCCATCACCTTCGGGCTGTTGGGGGTCGCGCCCCAGTTGGCCTGGACGGTGTCGAGGAGCTGCTTGGCGTCACCGGTGGCGGCGGCGGGGTCGACGACGGGCAGGCGAGACATGAGTACTCCTTGAGTGAGATCGAACAGAACTGTTCGTTCGATTAAAACTGTAACGACGAAGATCGCCTTGGTCAAACAGACCTGTACGTATGATTGAGAAATGGCAGACACGACAGAGCGATCGACCGCGCGGCAGCGCGCACTGGCCACGGCAAGCGAGCTGTTCTACGCGGAAGGCATCCGTGCCGTCGGCATCGACCGCATCGTTGCCGAGTCCAAGGTGGCCAAGTCCACGCTGTACGTGCACTTCCGGACCAAGGAGGAGCTGGTCGCGGCCTATCTGCAGGAACGCACCGAGTCATGGAGCGCGCACATGGAAGAGCAGGTCGAAGCGCGTTCCGAAGACCCGGACGGACGTGTCCTCGCGGTCTTCGACGTCCTGGACGAGGCGCTGTCCGACCCCGGCTACCGGGGCTGCCCGTTCTCCAACGCCGCCGCCGAATACCCGCACGACGAACTCATCGGTGCGGTCATCACCCGCCACCGCACCTGGCAACGCCAGCTGTTCAGCCGGCTGCTCGGAACCGGCGCCGGCGATCTACCGGCCGTCCTCGGCCAGTTGTACGACGGCGCGATGATCGCCGCGCACCTGGACCGGCGCTCCGATGCCGCACGCCTGGCCCGCTCCGCCGCAGCCGTACTGCTCGCCCACCCTGCGGGCTGAACGCTGCCGCAGCCGTCAGGCACGGGCGGACACGGCTGGGGAAAGCTCCTGCTCGGCCGGCCGCACGTCGGAGTGCTCCCCCACACGGCGGCCGGGACGCCGGGTGGCCACCGACATGCACGCCGCCACCAGCACGATGTTCTTCAGGATGTACTGCCCCTCCATCGTCGGCGCGAAAGGCGCCCACATCCACACCGAGTGGGGCATGATCACCAGCGTGGCGAACACCCCGGCCATATGGACGAAGAACACGCCCATCGTCAGCCGTGGCAGCCGTCCCGAGACCAGTCCCAGGCCGATCAGCACTTCCATCAGCGCGAGCAGCGGACGCGAGACCCCGGCGGGGACGGCGTGGAACGTCATGGTGGACATCGCCCGAATCGCGATGTCCTGCGCCGGGCTCATGCCGGGGATGAATTTCAGCGCCCCGAACCACAGGTACAGGAGACCGACGCTGGCTCGCAGGCACGCCGGGCTCCATCGTTGATAGGCGACGGAGAACGCTGCCAGCCGGTCTCTCCAACGGTTCGGCAATCGGATGGCACGCATCAAGAACTCCTTCCTTCGGTGGATCGCTGATCGAACCGCATGACCGGGCGCCTTCTCCCCGGCCGACCGCCGGGCCGGCCGCCGGGCCGGCCGCACGCGATCGGCCGGCCCGGCGGTCGGGGACTCCTGCGGGGTGGTGGCCCGCAGGAGAGCGGTCAGGAACCGTTGATGTAGTTCTGGGCGATCGCGTAGACGTCACGCGCGACCTTGCGGCCCGTGGCCTCGCCCTCCTCGACGTCGAAGGTCCAGTGCGAACCGGCGAACAGGCGCGAGTCGTTGTCCTGGTCGGAGGCCTCCGAGAAGGTCTCCCACTTCAGAGTGATGTCCTGCTTGGGGGTGACGTTGGGCTCGAACAGCGAGGAGCCGGCCTTGATGGTCGCCGAGTCGCCGAACTTGTCGGAGCCGGTCCACAGCTTCAGCACCTCGGCGGCCGTACCGCCCCAGATGGCGTGGCCGGAGATGTACGCGGCGAACGGCGGGGTGCCCGTGTACTGCTTCCACTTCGAGCCGTCGACCATCGCGGTCGGCAGCCCCGCACCCTGGTACGAGGGGACCTGCTGCCCGGACTTGTCGTAACGGATCGTGGTGATGGGGCGTGCGTAGTCGTAGGCGACCTTGTTGTCGCGAAGAACGATGCCCGCGTCCGCCATGGCCAGGTTGAGGGTGAAGAACATCTTCACGTCCTCGTCGAGGCCGTGCTTGTCCCGGCGGGAGACGAACTGGGCCCACTGGTTTTGGTGGGCGGTCGGGGTCTCCTGGATCTCCAGCCAGTATTCGGCGATCACCTTCTGCTCGTCCGTCAGGTTCGCCTGGATGTTGATGAGCTTCTCGATGTCCGCCGCGACCTCGGGGCTGCCGTACTTCGGCGGTTCCGGCGCCCGGTAGTCCTGCGTGTTGGAAATCGCGAACGGCTTCACGTTGCGCCACTGCGGGGTGGCGAACTTCTGCGTGACCCCGTTGATGATCAGGGGCGTCCACCGGTCGGGCGCGACCACCGTCGACTTGTCGAAGTTGTTGATGTCCTGCGGCGGGTTGATCGGCTGGTAGGTGTCGTCCTCGGGCTGCGAATAGGCCGGCGTGCCGTACTGGTTCGAGCCGTCGTCTCTGCGGTCCTCGATGACGGCCGCCGCCGCGGTGTGGCCGACACCGACCGGGTTTTCCGTCTTGAGCGTGGTGTCCGCCGGGTCGTAGCCCAGGTCGGTCATCTGCTGGTCGAAGGTGGCCTTCTGCTCGGGGAACAGGTTCACCAGGGCGTCGTAGGCCGCATAGCTGATCGCCTTGGCCTTGTTGGCCTCGGTCCGCTTCTTCTCCGGCTGGCGCAGGCCGCCGCCCAGCTGGGTGCCCTGCGCGGTCGGGGTGTAGGCCGCCCAGGCGTCGAACATCGCCGCGTGCACGATGGCGAAGGTACGAGAACCGATCGGCGGCTGGGTGCCCTTGCCGGCAGCGCGCACGACGGTCGCGTTGTACGCCTGCTGGTTCCACTTCAGTACGACGTTGTCGCCGCCCGCCACCGCTTCGGTGAGTGCGGTCGCCTCGGCCGGGGCGGCCTGCGCGCTGAGGGTGGTGCCGAGGGTGGCGGTCAGGAGCGCTGCGGCGATGAGCGCGGTACGGCGCTTGGGGCGGCGGGGCATGGCAAAGTGGTGCACGGTTTCTCCCTAGTGAGTTTCGGTGTGCCCCGCTTCTTCAGGGCACGGGTGCCCGCACCCGAGGGGCGGGAAGTCATGAGAAGTGAGGTCAGGCGGCGCGCGGCAGCAGCTGCGCGGCCGGGATCTCCCAGCGGAGCAGCGCCGCTCCCAGCGACATGCCTCCGCCGAAGCCCTCCAGCAGCACGAGATCGGCTTCGTCGATCTCTCCGGATCGCGAGGCCACGTCCAGGGTGAGCGGAATGGACGCCGCGCCGGTGTTGCCGAAGTGCGTGACCGTGCGGTGCATCGTGGCGTTGCCGAGCGCGAGCTCCGGCAGCAGTTCGTCGAGCATGACGCCGTTGGCCTGGTGCGGGACGAAGTGCGTCACCTGGTCGGGCGAGATGCCCGTTCGGTTCAGGAAGTGCCGGGTGGTGTCGGGGACATGCTGGCTGACGAAGTCGCGTACGCCTCTTCCGTCCATGCGGAAGAAATGGTCACCGGCTTCGACGGTGGCGGCGGTGGCGGGCACGCGGGAGCCCCCGGCGCTCACGCCGATCAACCCGTGGTCGGCGCCGGAGGAGGCCAGATGGGTCTCCAGGACAGCGCCGCTGCGGACCGCGGGGCCGAGGACGACCGCGCCGGCTCCGTCACCGAACAGGATCGCGGTGCGCCGGTCGGTGCGGTCGATGATGCGTGAGTAGACGTCGACGCCGATGACCAGACCGTATCCGGGCCTGGTCGCCAGCAGGGCCCGGGTCGTGGCCAGCGCGAAGACGAAGCCCGAGCAGACGGCGTTCACATCGAACGCGGCCGCCTGGCGGGCGCCGATCACGTCCTGGACTATGCAGGCCGTGGCGGGCTGCGGGTGATCGGGGGTGGACGTGGCCACGACGATGTAGTCGAGTTCGCCGGCGCTGACTCCGGCTTGTTCAAGGGCGCCCAGCGCCGCTTGGGCGGCCAGATCCGAGGCGGCCTGGTGCGGGGCGGCGTAGCGCCGTTCCCGGATGCCGGTCTTGCGGAGGATCCACTCGGCATCGACCCCGGCGGCGGAGCCGACCTGCTCGTTGGTGGCGATGGTGTCCGGAACGTAGGACCCGGTGCCGAGAACGGCCACCGGCTGGGTGAACTGCATGGTGCTCCCTGATCAATCAGGGTCTGACATCGGGACGCATGTGGGGATGCCGGGAATGCAGACAGAAGTGCTGTGTAGGTCCCGCGCACAGAGGGCTACGGGGAAGGCGCCTACCTGAGGGCGCCTACCTGAGGCGCCTACCTGAGGGCGCCGTCCAGGGCCAGGCATCGCCAGCCTCCTCGGGCCGCGTGCGCGGTCAGCACCTGGTCGGCGCCCACCACCACCGGCCGGCCCACGGCCCTGAGCATCGGCAGATCGGAAGCGTGATCGCCGTAGGCGTACGAGCCGGCCAGGTCCAGGCCGGCGTGCGCCGCGTGCTCGGCGATCACCATCGCCTTGGCCTCGCCGATGGTCGGCCGGACCACCTCACCGGTCAGCACGCCGTCCCGGATCACCTGCTCGGTGCCGTAGGCGTAGTCGGCGCCGAGCTCGGCGGCAATCGGATCCAGGCAGGCGAAGAACGACCCGGAGATCAGCACGGTCTGCCGTCCTGCCTCGGTGTGGGCCTCCAGCTCGGCCCGTATCCGGGGATGGAACACGCCGCCGCCGGCCTGCTCGTACGCGAACCAGCGCTTGCCGCACTCGGCCAGCCGGTCCGCGCGCTCCCCCGCGTACAGGCGGTAGTACGCCCGGTTGATCTCCTCGCGGGGCGTCCCGGCGGCGGCATCGGCGAAGAGCCTGCCGGTCAGCCGGTCGTAGGTGGAGTCCGGTTCGCCCTGCGTGCGGAGGAAGAACGACAGGAATCGGAACATCGACTTGAAGTCCGTCAGCGTCTCGTCCACATCGAAGAACGCGGCGGTTCTGCCGTTCGCGCTCATCGAGCGGGCCCCGCGGTGGCCAGAACGCGATCGGACGTCAGGGCCGCCGTGAGTGCGTCCTCGGCGCGACGGTGCTCCTTGGTCTCGATGCTGCCGGACTCGTACGCGGTGAAACTCACCTCGGTGAGTGCCGCCCGCAGCCCGGCCTGGTGCAGTTCGATGCGGGCGGTGAAGCGCAGCCGGTCCGCACGGTCCGTGTCGGCGCTGGTGACGGTGTAGTCGATGCGCGCGTCCAGCGGGAACAGGAAGTTCTCGAACCGCGTGTCCAGCGAGTTGATGACGTAATAGTAGTCGCGGCCGGCCGCGTAGAAGCGCTCGGTGACGGCAAGGAACATCTGCCGGGCCGCCTCGACCGCCACCAGGCCCTGTACGTGCTGGCCGGTCTGATGGTCGATGAGCAGTTCGTTGTCGTTGTGCAGCCGCAGATCGGCCTTGAACCGGGTGTCGTCGACGCGGTCGAGACCGGCGATCAGTACGTTCTCCGCGCGGTGCTTGTGTGCTTCGCTGCGGCCGGCCAGCGGCTGGACGGCCTCTTCGACGATGACCTTGTCCGTCAGTCCACGGGCTTCCAGTGCGGTGCGGACGTGCTGCCACTCGTAGGCGCCGACCCCCTGCCCCCCGAACAGGAACAGCGGTGCCGGGATGGAGTCGAACTCGCCTCGGCGCAGTGCTCCCAGGAAGCCGGACAGGGTCCGGACGGACTCGTGCCGTCCGAATCCCTCGAAGCGGTCGCCGACGAGGCACAGAGTACGGATGAGATCGGTGTTCACGCGCTTACCCCCATGTGTGTGCGTGAGAGATGGTTGTCAGGTGCCGTACGGGAGACTCGCTCCGTTGCAGGCGTTGACGGTCTCGGCGGTGCCGCGTGTGGTGGTGGCGGACATCGAGCCTCCTCAAGTAGTGGGTGATTTACGGAACTTAACTGCGCGTCAGGCGATCACGTGCGACGCGCCGGCCTGCCTGCGATCAGGGAGCCGAGTGCTCCCAGCGACAGCACGGTGGTCGCCGCGAGAGCGAGCGCGCCGTAGTCGGCGGGGAAGCCGGTGGCGAGTTGCGAGCCCAGGCTCGCACCGATGAACAGGGCAAAGGTGTAGAGGGCGACGGCCGCACCGCGGGCGGGGCCCGCCTGATCGCCGATGGTCTCGACCAGGCTGGGTGCGGCCACCGAGATCGCCGCGTTGAACACGAAGAGGGCTCCGGCCACCGCGACCGGGGCGGGCCAGGCCGCCTCGGACAGCAGCACGGCCAGGGCAGCGACGGCCAGCGCCCCTGCGACCCGCCGAGACGCACTGATGTGACGCAGACGCGGAGTCACGAACAGCATCAGGACGATCGCGGGGAGGGCGGAGAGCCGCAGCAGCAACAGCGCTGTGGGGCTGCCGGCGATCCCTGATGCGCCGGCGAGCTGGATGCCCGCGTACAAGGCGACCAAGGAGGTCAGGACCGTACCGGCTGACAGGTAGAGGAGGACCAGGCGCCAGGATCCGAGCAGCGCGAGCATGGCGCGCAGCGCGGCGGGCAGGGAGCCGGCGGTGGCGGCCGAGTCCGGGCGCAGTAGGGAGCGGAGCACCAGCGCGGCCAGCGCGAAGAGCCCGGCGGAGACGAAGAACGCGGCGCGCCAGCCGAAGCCGGCCAGGGCCTGACCACCGACCTGGCCGACGACTGCCGAGGCCATGAACCCGCTGATCAGCGACGCGAGAGCCAGGACACGCTTGCTCGGCTCGACGTGCTCGACGAGGTAGGCGAACGCCGACGGCGCGAAGGCGGATGCGGTCAGGCCCTGGACGACGCGCAGCCCCGTACCGGCGGCCAGGTCCGATCCAGCGGTGACGGCCAGCGTGGAGACGGCGGTGGCCGCCAGCCCCCAGGTGATGACCGTGCGGCGGCCGTACCGGTCGGAGAGCGGGCCGGCGAGGAGGAACCCGATCGCATACGCCAGCCCGAACGCCGTGACCAGCCAGGACAGGTCGCCGGGCGCGACGTTCCAGGACGCGGAGATCGGGTCGTACAGCGGGATGGCGATGTAGAGCTGCCCGGCGATGAGAGCGGCGACGACAGCCAGGACCGGCACAGTGGGCCAGATCGGCACATATGCGTCCCTCTCATTGGAGGTTCGGTTCATCTCTGTCGTCGTCACGAGACGAAAAGCTAGCACCCCAACTAGTTGGTTGCCATGCGTTTCTGTGTCAGGATCTGAGACGAACCCGCTGGTCAAACCGTGCGGCGGGTTCCGTTTCCCAGCCGGCTACGAGGCCGATCACCCCACATCTCGATGAGACACCGAGGGGGACCGAGGAGTGTTCCATGCCAACCAAGGGTTCCATTTCCGCCAGCACACGCGATCGGATTTTGGCCGCAAGTCGCGCAGAATTCGCCGAACACGGCATCGCCGGTGCCCGTGTTGACCGGATCGCCGCGCTTGCGGGTGCCAACAAGCAGCGGATCTACGCCTACTTCGGCTCCAAGGAGAAGCTGTTCGAGGCTGTCGTCATCGAAGCGTTCAGCGAGCTGTACGAAGCCGTACCCGCCTTCGCCTCCGATCCGGTCGAGTCGCTCGGCGACATCTTCGACTTCCACCAGAGCAACCCGGTTCTACTGCGGCTCCTGATGTGGGAGGCGCTGCACTACCAGGACCAGGAGGTGCCGGGCGAGCCCGAGCGCACGGCCCGCTACCAGCGCACGGTGGTGACCCTCGCGCAGCGGACCGGGCTGCCCGAAAAGGAGATGGCGGTCCGCCTCCTCGTCCTGATCGGGCTGGCCGTGTGGCCGCAGGCCGCGCCGCAGCTGGTCCGCATGATCGTGGGCGACCGCGAAGACCTGGTGGGTGACATTCGCGAAGCGGTGGTGGCGTGCGGCCGCGCGGGACTGTCCACCCATCGCGACCGGTAACGCACCTCGGGCCGGCAGCGGCCCCGGGCACCCTGCGGCACCCCGCGGCACACCGACACCCCGCGCCGGCTCAGCGGACCGCCGGTTCCAGCAGGGTGAGGGTCGTCTTGTCGAGCTCGACCGGCACGCCGGTGGGGAGGGTCAGGACCGGGTCGGTGTGGCCGAACTCGAACTCGGTGACGATGGGGAACGCCGTACCGTGGCAGACGTCGAGCACGATGCGCTCCAGCTGCTCCCGCTGGTCGTCGGACCACATCCGCGGCCGGCCCAGGACGAGCCCCTCGACGCCGTCGAGCAGGCCCGCGTGACGCAGCTGCCACAGGTCCCGGGCCGCCTGGCCGGGGCCGTAGCCGTTGTCGTCGGTGAACTCGAAGGCGAGGACGTGGCCCCGGTAGTCGGGCAGCCAGGGCGTGCCGAGCAGTTGCAGGGCGCTCGGGACGCATCCGGCGAGCAGGGGTCCCTGGGCCAGCCCCGGACGCAGCACCTTGCGCGGGGGCGCCGGGACGGCGCCCCGCGGACGGTTGTCGCCGGCCCAGTCGACGAACTCCTCGATCACCTCGGACGCGGTCGGGAACCGTCCCGTCCAGCCCCGCATGGTCAGCTCGGCGAAGGAGCCCACCGTGAGCTCGGGCGCGCCGCCGTTCTCGGCGAACTGCGACAGCAGCGCCGGGCCGTAGAAGGTGGTGGCGCCGGTTCGCGCGTACAGGGCGTGGTGCAGCACCGTCGCGTCCGAGTACCCGCAGAGCACCTTGGGGCGGGCCCCGAACGCCTCGTAGTCGATCAGGGGCAGCAGTTCGGAGGCGGACAGGCCGCCGATCATCCACAGGATGCCCTGGGTTCCGGGGTCCTGTACGGCGCGGTTGAACTCCTCCGCGCGAGCCGTGCGGGATTCCGGGCAGAGCCCGGGCTTCACGGACGAGGTCACCACGGTCAGGTCGGTCCGGGCAGCGAGCTCGGCCGCGCCGCGCGCCGTCCGCTCCGGGAAGACCTCCCCGCCGCGCCAGGACGGGGAGACGACGGTGACCGTATCGCCCGCCTTCAGCCGCGGCGGACGCAGCCGGGTCTGCCGCAGCCGGCGGGCCTGCCACTCGGAGACACCGTAGGTGGAGCGCAGTTCCGCGTCCGTGGTGTGCGGGTGCCGGTCCAGCAGGAAGAGGGCGGCGCGCAGGTTGTCGGCCATCGCGCTCTCCCTGCGCTGCCGTTCGGCGCGCAGCACGTCCAACAGCTGCCGGGTGGCGCCGAACCGGGTCAGCAGGTGTTCCCCGCCTTCCACGCCGAGCGTGCCGTCGAGCAGGTCCAGTAGCCGCAGGACGAACTTCCGCACCACCGATCCGGGGCCCTTGCCGGAGAGCCGGGCACCGTCCTCCACGAGCATGGTGACGGCGCGGAAGAGGTTCACCGCGTCGGCGGCGGCCGTATCCGGGAGGCCCGCCCCGGTGGCCATGGCGACCCGGTCGGCGATCTCCGGCAGGGAGAAGGCGTTCGGACCGTACGGGATCGCGGCGGTGACCTCGGTGCCGAAGCCGACCTCGGCGTACTGGCGTTCGCCGTTGTGGACGACGATCAGATTCGACAACGGCTGCCAGCGGGGGCACCGGCAGTCGGGCCGGCATTCGGGTTCGCAGCCCACGTCCGGGCGCCGGTAGTAGTAGGTGATGCCACGCCCGGTGAGCGGGCTGTCGCTGCCGTACGTCCATCGTGTGCCGACGGTGGAGTCCGGCAGGACGTGCAGGGTGCCTCCGTGGCGGGCCGCCGCCTTGCCCACGGACTCCTGGAGGTCGGTGTCCCGGGAGTCGATGAGGATGTGCAGCCGGTCCACCGGAGGGTGGCCGAGCGCGGCGAGGGTCGCCAGGTGGGTGTCCTCGGCGATCCGGTCGAGGTCGTCGGGGCTCTCCACGTCGGCGAGCAGGCCGACCATGCCGAAGGCGAACAGCCAGGGGTGCTCGCCGTGCGCCCGGAAGCACGGCTGGTAGTGGCAGATGGATCCGATGCGGCCGCCACGGGCCAGGGCCTGCTTGTGCGGGGTGATGGTCGCGTTGACGAAGGTGACCGACGCGTCCGCGTCGGTGAGCCGGGCCGCAGGCGTCAGTTCGTACCCGCGCTCCGTCAGGGTGTCCAGGAACGCGGTCACCACGCCCCGGGTCGCCGAACTCCCGCCCACGGACGACGCGGTGGCGAACATCCGCTGCCGGATGACCGGTTGCCAGGGCGGCGGTGCTGCCGGCTGCGGATGAGGGGCGACGTCAATCATCTTCGTCTTCCTTGATCGGTGGTCCACCCTGAAGAGAGCGCTTACCGCCGGGGCCCCGTCCGCCCCGGGGACTCGGGGCGCGGGCCGGGATCGGTGATCCGATCCCCCGGCCGTTCCAGCATTCGCCAGCGGGCGGGCGGCGGACAGCACTGCGCTGTGGCACCTACTCCCCTGGCAGCTTGGTGCCCGGCGCGCAGCCGCCCACGATATGGGGATGAACCGGAAATAAAAGGGCATTCCATTATCGTGCTTGTGCCATCATGAGCGGCGCGGGCACGGCAGTCCGGCGCTCGGTGTCCGGGGACTCGACATCGGCGGGAACTGCCCGACGCGCCATGCGCGGAACTCGTCGAATTCACCTGGGCCCTGGGATCTGTTCGGGCCTGTACGGCACCGGTTTCCGCAGCCCCGTCCACGGACCGTGCCTGCCCCCACACCCGTACGCATCATTCCCAGGAATCAGGCACTCCATATGATCCGAACCTTCACCAGCGATGAGATACGGGACACGTTCCTGGAATTCTTCGTCGAGAAGAACCACACCAGGATCGACTCCGCGTCGGTCATTCCGGTGAACGACCCCTCCCTGCTCTTCATCAACGCCGGTATGGCGCCGCTCAAGCGCTATTTCCTCGGCGAGGTGCTGCCGCCCGCGCCGGACCTCTGCAATGTCCAGCCGTGCGTGCGAACCAACGACATCACCGATGTCGGCGACCGCCACCACCTGACGTTCTTCGAAATGCTCGGCAGCTGGTCGATCGACAACTACTTCAAGGAACGCGCCGTCGAGCTGGCCTTCGAGCTGCTCACCCAGCGCTTCGGATTCCCCGCGGACAAGCTGTACGTCACCGTCTACCAGGGCGACCCGGCCCTCGGCCTGCCGCCGGACGACGTGTCGGCCGCCGCCTGGGAGCGGGTCGGCATCGCCCGCGACCACATCGTGTACCTCGGCGAGGACAACTTCTGGTCCACCGGCGACACCGGCCCCTGCGGCCCGTGCACCGAGGTGTTCTACGACACCGGCGCCGCGCACGGTGAGGAGTACCGGCCGGGCGGGGAGTTCGACACGAAGAGCCGGTACATCGAGATCTGGAACGCCGGCGTCTTCATGGAGTTCGAGAAGCAGCCGGACGGCCGCTTCGAGCGCCTGCGCTTCCCCAGCGTGGACACCGGGTCGGGGCTGGAGCGCATGGCCATGGTGCTCCAGGGACACGACTCGGCGTACGAGACCGATCTGTTCGCCCCGATCGTCCGGGCGGTCCGCGAGGGCCTGGGCGGGGCGGCGGCCGCCGAGCGCGACGTCCGGATCATCTCCGACCACATCCGGTCCTCGACCTTCATGCTGAGCGAGGGCGTCGTGCCCTCCAACGACGGCCGCGGCTACATCCCGCGGCGCCTGCTGCGCAAGGCGATCGCCGTGGCCACCCGCAGCGGCTTCCACGACATCGACGTGCCCGAGCTGGCGGACGTCGCGATCGACCGGCTGAAGGGCGCCTACCCCCAGCTGGGCCGCAACCGGGACCGCACACTGGAACTGCTCGGCCGGGAGCAGCGGGACTTCGGCCGGGTCGTCCGACGCGGCCTGGACCAGCTGTCCGGGCTGGCCACCGGCCCCGGGTTCCGGATCTCCGGCGAGGAGGCCTTCAACCTGTACGCCACCCAGGGCATGCCGGTGGACCTCATCCGCGACTTCGCCGCGGAACAGGGCGGTTCGGTGGACGAGGCGCGCTTCACGGAGCTGTTCTCGGCCCACCGCGAGCTGTCCCGGGGCGCGGGCGGCACGGGCAAGGCCGGCGCCGGTGACCCGAAGGGCGCCGTACGGACCCTCGCGCCCGCGTTCACCGCGGCCATCGGCTCGGTCACCACGGAGTTCCTCGGCTACGAGCGGCTGGAGTCCGAGGCCCGGGTCGTCGCCCTGGCCGGCCCGGACGGGCCCGCCGACAGCCTCGTCGAGGGCGAGGAGGGCCTGCTGGTCCTGGATCGCACGCCCTTCTATCCGGAGGGCGGCGGCCAGGTCGGCGACACCGGCACGATCACCGGGCCGGAGCTGTCCGCCGAGGTGACGGACACCCGCCGGATCGACGGGCACCACGTGCACGTCGTCCAGGTCTCGAAGGGCGTGCTGCGCGCCGGCGACACCCTGGACCTGTCCGTGGACGCGACCCGTCGCCGGGCGGCGATGCGCAACCATTCGGCGACCCACCTGCTGCACGCGGTGCTGCGCGAGGTGCTCGGCGACCAGGTGCGGCAGGCGGGCTCGCTCGTCGCGCCCGACAGGCTGCGGTTCGACTTCGAGCACCCCCGGGCCCTCACCGAGGAGGAGGCCGACCAGGTCGAGCGCCTGGTCAACGCCCGGGTGCTGGAGAACGCCGGCCGGAGCGTGCGGGTGAAGCCGTACCAGGACGCGGTGCGCGACGGAGCGATCGCCTTCTTCGGCGACAAGTACGGCGACGACGTCCGGGTGGTCTCGTTCGGGGACGTCAGCAGCGAGCTGTGCGGCGGTACGCACGTGTCCGGCACGGCCGAGATCGGGCTCTTCCGGATCATCGGCGAGGGCAGCGTGGGCGCCGGCGTCCGCCGGATCGAGGCGGTCACCGGTGAGGCCGCACTCGCCTACACCCTGGACCGCGACCGGACCCTCAAGCAGCTCGCCGGCCGGCTGCGGGTACCGGCGGAGCAACTGCCCGCCCGGATAGAGGCACTCGCGGCCAAGGAGCAGAAGCCGGCCCGGCAGACCCGGATCAGCGCACAGTCGCTGGCCGCGGAGGTCCGCGAACCGGTGTCCGGCCGAGGCCGACGGTACGTCCTGCTCGTCGATCCGCCCCTGGACCCCAAGCAGATGGCGGACGAGGCCGGCCGGCTCGGCGAGGAGCTGAACGCCGTCGTGCTGTTCCTGCTCCCGGACGGCGCCGGGACCCTCCGTATCGGTGTGGGGGTGCCGGCCGCGCTGGGCGGGCAGGGCACGGCCAGGGAACTGCTGGAGCAGGTGCTGGCGGTGACCGGCGGCCGCGGCGGTGGCAGCGCCCGGTTCGCCCAGGGCGGCAGCATCACCGTCCCCCTCGCCGAGGCCGCGGCGGCCGTCCGCACGGTGCTGGAGGACGCTCCCGCATGACGGACCGCCCGTAGGCGGGCGGCGGGCGTCGCACAGCGCGCGCAGGGCCTCCCACCCGTGGGTACGGGTGGGAGGCCCTGGCCGTCGTCCCGGGCGCGGCGCCGGTACGCGGGCGGGTCGGCAGGCCCGTACGCAGGCCCGTACGCAGGCCCGTACGCAGGCCGGCACGCGAAAGCGAGGGCTCCGGGTGGACAGCCGACGATGGCGGCGGTCCACCCGGAACCCTCGCTACGCAGGGTGCCGGGGCGCGGATGTCAGGGGTCAGAGGCCCACGGCGACCCGTTCCCACACCGTCCGGCAGAACGCGGCCGACCGGTCGGCCGAGATCCGGCCGACGGGCCGCCCCGCGGTCCACTCGGCGAATGCCGCGATGGCCTCGGTGAGGGTCACCCGGGCGATGCCGGCACCCAGGCAGAAGTGATGGCCGGCCCCGAAGGACAGGTGCGGACGGTCCCGTTCCCCCTCCACCGGGATCCGGAACCGGTCCGGGTCCGCGAACACGGCGGGGTCCCGGTTGGCCGCGGCCACCACGAGGGCCACCCGTTCACCGGGCCGGATGGTCGCCCCGGCCACGTCGATCGCCTCGGTGGCACTGCGCGGTACGAAGTGGAACGGGGCGTCGTACCGGAGCGCCTCCTCGGCCACCTGACCGGCGTCGACGGACCCCCGGTGCAGCCCGTCGAGTACGTCCCCGGCCCCGTCCAGGAGGCTGACCAGCGCGGAACCGAGGCTGGCCGCGACCGGCTCGATGCCTCCGGTGAGCAGTTGGGCGTACAGGGCGGCGCCCTGGCGCGGCTCCAGGTCGAGGAAGGCCTGGATCTGCGGGGGGCCCTGTCCGGCCCGGGCCATGGGCAGGATCACCGTCCGCAGGTAGTCCTGGAGTTCTCGGATCGCCGCGCGGGAGCGGGGCGCCCGGTCCGGTTCGCACTGCGGTACGCCGATGAACTCGATGATGTCGCAGGACCAGGAGAGGACCGACTCGCGGTGCTCGTCGTCGATACCGAGCAGCCGGCAGGTCACCGACACGGCGAGCGGATGGACGAAACGCCCGAGCAGATCGGTGGTCCGGGGATCGCAGTCGGCCAGCAGCTCTCGCGCCTCGCGCGCGATCCGGTCGCGCAGGGGGCGGACGCCGGCGGGGCGGTATCCGGGGCCCGCCGCGGACCGCACCCGCGTGTGCGCGGGGGGATCGGTGAACATGGGCCACGAGTCGAAGAAGTCCACCACGTCCTGGATGCCGGCGCGGGCGGGGACGTCGAGGTCCCCGAAGAAGCCCGCCCCGATCCGGGCCGACAGCCTTGCGTCCCGGAGCAGGGCGTTGACCTCGCGGTAGCTGGTGACGTACCAGCATTGCGTCTCGGCGTCCCACCACACCGGCGCCTGCTCGCGCAGGCGCCGGTAGTGGGGGTGGGGGGCGCGGGCGAACTCCTCCGACAGCAGCGACAGCGGCTCGGCCGCCAGTGTTGCGTGCATGATCAGTTCAGCTCAGCTCGGTGCCGGGTCGTCAGGCCGGGCGGCGGCTGACGACGAAGAGGTTGTTGCCGCGCGGGGCGATGCCCGGGGTGCTGCGCAGCCGGTTCTCCATCTCGAAGATCCGGTCGGCGTTGTCGTCGGCCAGGATGTCCACCAGCTTCTCGGTGGAGCCGTGCAGCTGGGTCTCCTGGTAGCCCGGGTAGATCAGGTTCGGGAAGCCGGAGACCACCTCCAGCTCCAGGCCGGCGGCCGCGTGCATCTTCTCGATGCGCTCCAGGTCGAACAGGTGCATGTCCGGCATCTGAGTGGTGAAGCGGCCGCGGCGGCCGAGGGCCTTCTCGGCCTCGTCCAGGTTGCCCACGCTGATGTTGAAGAAGGCGGTGTGCCAGACGCTCGGCAGGAACGACACGAGCAGGCCGCCCGGGTTGAGCAGACCCGCGACGTCGGCGATGACCTTCTCGGGGTCGGCGACGAAGCCGAGGACGTTGTGGAAGTTGAAGGCGAGGTCGAAGCTCTGGCCGGCCAGGGTCTCGGAGACGTCGGCCAGGTCACCGCGGACGAACGAGACGCGGTCGGCGAAGCCGCGGCGCTGGGCCTTCTCCTCGGCGACGCCCAGCATCTCGGCGGTCAGGTCGAAGGACGTACCGCGGCTGGCCGGCGCCTGCTCGGCGAAGAAGGTGGTCCAGCGGCCGGTGCCGCAGCCGGCGTCCAGGAAGCGGAAGCCCTCGGGCAGCCGCGAGAGCACCTCGTCCTTCAGGGCAGCGGCCAGCAGCCGGTCGGACAGCATCCAGTACGGCTGGAGGTCGACGTCGTCGTAGGCCTCGGCCTTCACGGAAAAGTAGTCCTGGACCTCGGCGAGCAGGGTCTCGGTCATGAAAGGGATCTCCTCTGAAGGTGATGCGTTGCTCCGGCACGGCCCACCGCGCGACACGAAAAGTGAAATGCCCGACGCGGCACGGCAAAAGGCACGGGCACGGTCTGACGGCGCGGAACACGAAGGGCACGCGGAAACCCGGCGAATCTTTCCGCCGAAGGGCCCTGCCGAAGGATGATGACGTGAATGTATCCCCGGACATGTGCGGCAATCAACGACTGAATCCGCTCCGGGCAGGCACCAAGCTGCCACGAACATAGCTGCCACCCACACCACTTGGCCCGCCGGGACCGTGCCGACATATTGATGAGCGGGGGAATCGTCCTGTCTCCATCACCGGGACCGTTCGCGACACCCGTGCGCGACTCTTCCTCCCGATTCAGTACGTATGCCAAGACGGCGCCGGAGAACCCACGAGATCCTCCGGGCGGCCGGTCTGCCACCGAACAGGAAGAAAACATGAGCCTCAAGAACGACTTCTCCCACGGCGGATGGCGTCCCTCGGCGGACCGGTTCCTCGAAATCGTGGATCAGCCGCTGTACCGGACCCTGGTCGACCTCCAGGACCTCGTGACCACCCGGACGACCGCCTTCTGGAGCGAGCGCGGCGTCAAGTCCGTGCACCTGCCGATCACCACGAACAGCATCTCCAGCCCGATGGGCCTGGGCAGCGACTCCCTCCCGGTGGAGATCGACCTGTTCGGCGAGCGCACCTTCCTGGCCGACTCGATGCAGTTCATGCTGGAGTACGGCTGCCGGCTCAGCCGCAACGGCGCCTGGTACCTGATGCCCAGCTTCCGGGGCGAGGACGCGGACGAGTCGCACCTCAACCAGTTCTTCCACAGCGAGGCGGAGCTGCCGGGCGGCCTGGAGAACTGCATGGACGTCGTCGACGCGTACGTGCGCGCGCTCGCCGCCGGTGTGATGGAGAACCTCTCGGAGGAGATCCGCGAACTGGCGGGCTCCACCTCGCACATCGAGCAGATGCTCGCCCTGGACACCTTCCCGCGCCTGACGTTCGACGAGGCCGTGGCGCACCTGGGCAACGACCCGTACGCGGTGGAGCAGCACGACGGCTGGCGGACCCTGACCCGGCACGGCGAGCGCCGGCTGATGCAGGAGATCAGCCCGGTGCTGTGGGTCACCCACTTCGACCACCTGTCGGTGCCCTTCTACCAGGCGTACGGCGACGCGGAGCAGCGGACCGCGCTCAACGGCGACCTGCTCTTCGGCATCGGCGAGACGGTCGGCTGCGGTGAGCGCCACGTGGACGGCGCCCAGACCCGCGCCGCGCTGGCGCACCACAACGTGCCCGAGGAGTCCTACGACTGGTACGTGCGCATGAAGGAGGGCGCGCCGATGCACACCTCCGGCTTCGGCCTCGGCGTCGAGCGCTGGTTCATGTGGGTGCTCAACCACAAGGACATCCGCGAGCTCCAGCTCGCCCCCCGCCTCAACGGCGTGGCGCTCACGCCGTGACCCGACCGCCTTCCTGGAGCGGGGCCGATCTCACCGCCAGGATCGCGGAATTGGCCTTCGAGGTGCTGGAGGTACCGATCGGGTGCGGCACCGACCTGGCGGAGGCCGGGCTCGAACCGAGCGCCGCGATCCGGCTGGCGGCCTGCGTGTACGAGGAGTTCGGCGTCCGCCTGTCCGTCGCGGACATCTACGCGGGGCGGACGCCCGGCCGCATCGCGGCCGGGCTGCGCCGGCGGGGGGCGGCCGGCGCGGCCCCCGCCCCCGGCCTCGCCACCGGCCCCGGCCCCGGCCCGTACCGTCCGCACGGGGGAACGCAGGCCGGGCGGCCCGCCGATGTCGTGTCCCTCGCCTATACGGGCACCGGGGACCTCGGGATCGACCCGGGCCGCCTGACCACAGCGCTGAGGACGGTGGCCGCCCGCCAGGCCGCCCTGCGCACCCCGCCCGGCGAGGCGGGGCACGACGCCCACCGATCCACGGTCCTGCCGGACTGGGACCGGCTGGGCGTCGACGTCGTACCCGTGCCGGACGCCGGCTGGGAGGCCCTGCAGCAGGCGCGCGACCTCGCCGCGGCGGGAGCCCTGGAGGGGCTCGACACCGTCCGTGGCCCCTTGGTGCGCTGCGCCCTCTACACCTGGAACGGCGGACGCCTGCTGGCCGTCCATCTGCACCGCAGTGCACTCGACCCCTGGTCGCTGGACGCCTTCGAACGCGAGCTGGAGAGCGCCTACGCGGCCGCCCGTCCATCGGAACCCGAGTGCTCCGGACGGGCGGCCCCTGCCGTCCACCGGTCGGCGGGCGGCACCGAGCCCCGGTCCGCGGTGGCCGACTGGCACCAGCGGCTGGCGGCGCTGCCCCCGATCGCCTGGCCGGCCGGGGCACCGGACGACGCTGAGAACGGCGCCGAGAACGGCGCCGAGAACGGCGGCGTGGACGGCGGCGACGTGGTCGAGTGGGCCGTTCCGGTCGACGACGTGCTGCTGGGGCGGCTTCGTGCGGCGACCCGCGCCCTGGGCGTGTCCCTGACCTCGCTGGTGCTCACCGCGTACGCCCGTGGTCTGGCGGAGTTCGCCGGGCAGCCGGAGTTCCGGGTCGGCCTGGTGGTCTCGGGCCGGGTGGAGCCGTGGCAGGAGCCGACGCTCGGCCGCCGGGTGCTCACGCTCCTCGTCCAAGTGCGGGCCGTACCGGGCGAGTCACTGGTCTCCCTGGTACGGCGCTGCGACCGGGAGCTGCTGTTCTCGGCCGACCACTGGTGGTACGAGGGCACGCCCGCACCCCTGCTCCAGGCGACCCTGTGCGTGCAACCGGGCGAGCCGGCCAGGAGCCTGCGTCTCGGTACGTCGCTCCTGGCGCCGGCGCACCTCATCGGCTCCGCCCCCTCGGCCGACCTCACCGCGGAGCTCTTGCGGGCCGACCGGCCCGGCGGCGCACGGCAGTTGCTGTTCACCGCGGACCCGTCCCGGATCGGGCCGCGGGGCCTGCGCCGGCTCGCGGGTGCGGTGCGCGGCGCGCTCGTGGAGCTGGCCGTGGAGGCCGAGGCCCGGGCCGTGGCCGGGACCGAGGTCTGACCCGGGGGCAGGACGACGGACGGACGGGGATCCCGCAGTGCAGCGGGATCCCCGTCCGTCCGTCGTTGGTCCTGCCCCCCACGTCAGACCGCTTCGGGCTGCAGCTTCGACTCCGCCGGCTGCCCGGGCTCCGAGGGCTCCGCGGACCGCGCCGTGCCGGACAGCCGGAGCACCCAGGCCAGCAGTGCCGTGGCCGCGGTGGTCCCCGCCGCGACGAGCACCCAGGTCCGGGCCATGCCGTGGTCGGCGAACAGACCCGCGGCGAACGGCCCTGCGGTGAATCCGAGCGAGGTGAAGATCCCGAGGAGGGCGTTCGCCCGCCCCCGGTCGGCACTGGTCGCGGCCGCATTGACCAGGGTCGGCATCGCCATGGAGTAGAAGGCCGCGCCCACGGAGGCCACCGCCACGCCCGCGCAGATCGAAGCGAGCATCACGACCCGGGACCCGGCCTGGAGCGCACCGAGCAGCACGACCCAGAACACCAGCCAGGTCAGCGCGGCGATCGCCAGCGACACCCGGTGCGGGGTGCGCTTGACCACCGGCATCAGGGCGATCTGCGCGATCACGGCGAAGGCGGTGTCCGCCAGGCACATCAGCGCGATGTCCGAGGGCCGCACGTCCGAGACCGCGACCAGCACGGCGGGAATGCCCGACTCCAGCTGTGAGTAGCCGATGGCGAACATCAGGAACGCGATGAGCAGCGCCGCGAGCAGCGGCCCGTTGGCCAGCACCCGCAGGTAGGAGGACTGCTGCGCGCGCTCCTCCGGCCGGTCCGCCGGGGCCGGCAGGCGCCTGCCCGCGACGACGGTGATCAGCCCGGCCAGGACGAAGGTGGTGGCGTCGGCCAGATAGACGGCCTGGAACGTCCACAGGTGCTCGACGCTGACGACGATCCCGGCCAGGATCCCGCCGATGCCGAGCGCGGCGTTGGCGACCCCGAACTGGAAGCCGAACACGACCGGGTGCCGGTCGGCTTCCACCGCCTCGGCGAACAGCCCCTGCCAGACGCTGGTGCCTCCCACGCCGAGCCCGAAGACCGCTGCGGCCGCCAGGGCGTGCCAGGGCGCCGTGACCCACGCGTACAGTCCGGTGCCGGTCGCGGCGAGCAGCAGCGCGGTGAACACCGCGCGCACGCTGCCGAACCGGTCGGCGGCCCAGCCGGCCACCAGCCCTCCGACGAAGGCGGTCACGGAGGTGACGGCGATCGTGCTGGTGGCGACGGAGACCCCGAAGCCGCGTCCCTGGACGAGGTAGATGACGAGCAGCGGGAGGACCAGGCCGGAACCGAAGGACGTCACGCCTCTGGCGAGCAGCAGCAGCTTCGCCGGGGCGGGCAGTTCCCGGAAGTCGTGGACGATGGTCATGCGGCGGCCTCGTCGGCGGGCTGCGTCTCGAAGACGAGGACGGATTCGAGGACGAGGGCCCGCTCGGTGAACTGCTCTTCGCTGTCGGCACCGATGACCAGGGTCACGCCGGGCGCCAGGCTGTTCGTCCAGACGACGTCGCCGACACGGGCCGTCCGGTCGACGTCCAGGACGTAGGGGAACGCACTGATCTCGGCGTCCGCGGGCTCGCGGGTGATACGGCCCGGCGTACGGGGCGTCAGCATGACCCAGCCGATGTAGGGGTGGGGCGGCTCGGACAGCGGCTGCGGCCGCCGCTCCGGGCTGACCAGGGACTCGGCCCACACCTCGCGCAGGTCGGCCCCCCGGGGCCGGAAGGCCTGGGTGGTGCCGCCGCCGCCCGGACGGGTGGCGATCTCCGAGAACCAGAGGCTGCCGTCCGGGGAGCGGAACAGCTCGGTGTGCGTGATGCCGTCGGTGATCTCCAGCGCCTCGTTGACCCGGCCGTGCAGTTCCTCGACGGCCGCGTACAGCTCGGGTTCCCGGTCGGCGGGGAGCTGGATCGCGCCGTTGAGGTGGCCGGGGTCGTCGAGTTCGATCCGGGGGCGCAGGTACCGGCTGACGGCGAACTCCCAGGCCTGGCCGTCCACCCAGACCGCGTCGACGTGGAACTCCTCGCCGTCGATCATCTCCTCGGCCATGAAGCGCCCGTCCGCGGCGTTCACCGCGAGCCAGGCCTCCAGTTCGCCGGCCGTCCCGACCCGGACGGTGCTGACCACCCCGGCACCGGCGACGGGCTTGACCACGGCCGGGAAACCGATCTCCCGCTCGACATGGCGGGCGGCCGCCCCCGGGTCGCCTGACGGGACTGTGGTGAAGCGTGCCGTGGGCACGCCGAGCCGCCGGACCGCCGTCTTCATCGCGCGCTTGTCGCGGACCTGGACGCTCTGGACGATGGTGGGCCGGTCCAGGCCGAGCAGAGCGGCCAGGTACGCCGCGGCGAACTGGCCGCGCTCACAGACGCTCAGTACCCGGTCGAAGGCCAGTCCCTCCTCCTGGAGGCCCGTGACGAGCTGGGCCAGTTCGTCCATGGCGTCGAAGCTGTCGATCCGGATCAACCGCTCCAGCCGGCCGGTGATCCCGGGGTCGAGACGGCGGTGCTCGGCCTCCCACGCGTCGATGAGCAGGACGACGTCCACGCCGCGGGACAACAGGGCCTCGATGGCGCCCGGTTCCCAACGACAGACCAGATACCGCATGAAACACCTCGTGCAATCTTCCGTGGGCGGGAGCCGCCGATGCCGCCCAGGAGAGGATACGCATTCCGCGGATTTCTCTTCCGATGCCCCACCCCTACAGATATGAATTCCGTGGAGAAATTGTCCTGGCGGGATTATCGGTAACTCAATCGATCCATCGGGCAGCTTGGGGACTGGCACGTTGATGTCACCTCACACGCATCCCTACCCTTCCGATCAGGGATGATCACACTCCGTGAGGATCTTGGACAGCGCGGGCACCTGCGGGCTACAGTCCTCGGCGGTGCGACGCCCCGAATCGACCTCCCGGGGCTGAAGAAAGAGATGCGAATGATCTTGGAGCGCCTCGGGGGCGATGCGTCGGATTCAGCGGATGTGGCAGATTCGACGGATTCGGCAGATTCGGTGGATTCTGCGGAACCGGTACTCGACTGCCTCGGCCTGACCCGGCTCGCGGAGTCGACGTACCAGCTGCTGCTCCGGCGTCCCGAGTGGGACACGCCCGAACTGGCCGCGGAACTCGGCAGCACCGAGGAGGCCGTCCAGGCGAGCCGCGCCGAGCTGGCGGAGCTGGGCCTGCTCTGGCCGTCCTATGAGAACCCCGGCCGCATGGTCGCGATACAGCCGAACCTGGGCCTCGGCGCGCTCATCGCGCAGCGGGAGGCCGCGCTCCTCAAGGAGCAGCACGAGCTGCAGCAGGCCCGCACGGCGATGATGAACCTGATGCGGGAGCAGGAGGCCGCCCAGGGCGCCCGCGAGACCGGCGAGATCGAGTACCTGCGCAGCCTCGACTCGACCAGGAACCGCATCGCCGAGCTCTCCAAGGACGTGCAGTCGGAGATCCTCGCGCTGATCCCCAAGGCCGGGCTGTCACCCGAGAGCCTGGAGGCCAGCCAGAAGCTGGACAGCGAGGTGCTGGCCCGCGGGGTGTCGCTGCGCACCCTCTACCTGGACAGCGTCCGCAACCATCCCGCCACCCAGCAGTACGCGGTCTGGCTCACCGGCCTCGGCGGTGAGATCCGCACGGTGCCCACCCTGCCGATGCGCATCATCGTGATCGACCGCAAGACGGCCGTCCTGCCCATCGACCCCAAGGACAGCCGCGCCGGAGCGGTGCTGATGCGCGAGGCGAGCGTGATCGCCGCCCTGATCGCCCTCTTCGAGCGGCTGTGGGAATCGGCACTCCCGCTCGGCACCTCGGGGCAGCGCGACGACCAGGGCCTCACCGCGCAGGAGCGCGAGCTGCTGCGCATCCTGGCCTCCGGGCTGACCGACGAGGCGGCGGGCAAGCGGCTGGGCCTCTCCCTGCGCAGCGTCCGCCGGATCATGGCGGACCTCATGACCCGGCTGGAGGCGCGAAGCCGCTTCGAGGCCGGAGTGCGCGCCGTGGAGTGCGGCTGGCTGTGAGCGAAGGCCGACGGCGCCGGACCCCGTGATCGGGGGACCAGCACCGCACGGGCCCGCGGCCTCGCGGACCCGCGGACCCGCGGACCCGCGGCCTCGCGGCCTCGCGGACCCGCGGCCTCGCCGCCTCGCCGCCTCGCGCCCTCGCGTTCAGCCGGCCGGTGCCGCAACGGCCGCCGGGTGTACCGGAACCGGCAGCATCCAGCCATGGGGGTCCGGCTGGAGGCCGTACTGGATGGCGGCCAGCTCGTCCCGCAGCATCGTGGTGATCTTCCCCGGGCGCCCGTCGCCGATCGGGACACGCCCGTCCGCCGTGGTCACCGCGCCGATGGGCACCACCGACGCGGCCGTGCCGCAGGCGAACGCCTCCGTGACCCTGCCGTCGCCGCCCGTCAACTCGGCCAGAGCGACGGGCCGCTCCGCGATCCGCACACCCAGGTCCGGCGCGATGCGCAGCAGGCTGTCCCGGGTGTTGCCGGCCAGGATCGTCCCCGAGAGCTCCGGGGTGACCAGGAGCGGAGCGCCGTCGTCGTCCTGGGTCACGCAGAAGAAGTTCATCGCGCCCAGCTCCTCCACCCAGCGGCGCTCCTCCGCGTCCAGCCACAGCACCTCGTGGCAGCCCTGGGCCACGGCCTCGGCCTTGGCGGCCAGGCTGCCCGCGTAGTTGCCGGCGCACTTGGCCGCGCCCGTGCCGCCGCGGGCGGCACGGATCTGGTCGCTCGCGCACCACACCTCAATGGCCTGGTAGCCGTCGGCGAAGAAGTGGTCGACGGGAGAGGCGATGACCGCGAACAGGTACTCCAGCGCCGGCCTGACGCCCAGCGAGGGCTCCACCGCGATCATGAACGGGCGCAGGTACAGGCTCTGCCCGGGCCCGCGCGGCACCTGGTCGGCGTCCGCCCGGACCACCGTCTCGCACGCCTCGACGAACAGCTCCTCGGGCAGTTCGGGCATGGCCAGACGAGCGGCGCTGCTGTTGAAGCGCTCCGCGTTGACCCCGGGCCGGAACAGGGCGAGCGAGCCGTCCGGCTGCGGATAGGCCTTGAGCCCCTCGAAGATCGCCTGGCCGTAGTGCAGGGCCATCGCGGCGGGGGACAGGGCCAGCGGACCGTGCTCGGTCAGCTCCACCCGGGACCATCCCGCCCCGTGGGTCCACCGCGCGACCGCCATGTGCTCCGTGAAGTGCCGGCCGAAGCCGAGCGGTGCCGTGCTCACCGGCTCACTGCCCCATCACGTAGGCCGGCAGCAGCGCCGCCTCCAGCTCCGCGGCCCGCTCGCGGAACTGGGCCTCGCTGTCCGCGCCGAGGACCAGCAGCGTGCACCAGACCGAGGGGTGCAGCTCGCCGATCTCGGAGCCGACCGGGCGGCTGCGGACCGTCTTGAGCACATACGGGAAGCGGGAGATGAGCTCGTCGGACGGGTCCTCCAGGATCCGTCCGGTCCCGGCCGGCGCGAGGTTGATCCACCCGACGTAGGGGTACGGCGGCGTCTGCGCGGGCAGTTCCTCGCCGGGCCCGCCCAGGGCCGCGGCGATCCACAGCTCCCGCAGGTCGGCGCCCTGCGGCCCGAAGCTCTCCGGGATGGCGCCGCCGGCGAAGCGGGTGGCCATCTCGGAGAACCACAGCTCGCCGTCCGCTCGCCGGAAGATCTCCAGGTGGGTGATCTCGTCGGTGATGCCGAAGGCGGTGTTGACGCGCTCGTGCAGCTGCTCGATCTCCTCGTACAGCGCGGCCTCGCGGTCGCGGGGAAGGAGGATCGAGCCGTTGTCGTGGCCCGGCGTCGTGACCGTCATCCGCGGACGCAGGTACCGGCTGACGCCGAAGACCCGCGCCTTCCCGTCCGCCCAGACCGCGTCCACGTGGTACTCGTCGCCGTCCAGGACCTGTTCGGCCATCAGGAACTTGACCGTGGCCTCACGGCCCGCCTCCCGCAGGGCTGCGGTGAGCTGCGCCGCGTCCTCGGCCTTGAAGGTGTCGACCGAGCCGAGGCCCGCGGCCGGCTTCACGATGACCGGGAACCCGAGCTCCTGCTCGACCTGCCGCACCGATCCCTCGATGTCCCGGGTGGAGAGGGAGACGTAGCGGGCGCAGCGGATGCCGGCCTGCTGGACGCGGTCCTTCATCGCCCGCTTGTCCCGCATGAGCACGGAGGTCTCGACGGCGGGCAGCGCCAGGCCCAGCAGCTGTGCCAGGTAGGCGGCACCGAACTGGCTGAACTCGGACAGGCTGAGCAGCCGGTCGATCTTCACACCGCTGGAGCGGATGTCCACGGCCAGCTGCGCCAGCTCGTCGAGGGCGTCGAAGCTGCGGATCACGTAGTGGCGGTCGACCCGGTCCAGCAACTTCTGGTCGATCCCCCGGTTGGCGGCCTCCCACTCGTCGAACACCAGGGTCACCGAGGCGCCCCGGTCGAGGACGGCCTCCAGCGTGACCCGGTCCCATCGGCACACCAAGACATTCATTTGCTTCTCCCTACGTCCTTCGCGCGATGCGCCGGATCAGTCCCAGTTGAGGCTGCTCAGAGGAACGATGACCGCATCGGCCGTGGTCTCGGCCGACGCGGAGTTCACCGTGTCACCGGCTCCGAATTCGACCGCCCCGAACGCGACGGCGATGAGCGCGACAAAGACGGCAACGGCATTCCTGACACACTTCATGTGGAGCTTCCCCCATGGTTCACTAACCGGTATTCGGCCGGATCATTTTGTGTTCCGGCCCGATTTCCCCTTGCGGTGATCCTGCATGAGGAGTCGGGGCGGGCCCAAGGGATGTGGCTGGCAGCATGGGGTCTGGCACCTTGGTGTCACTCCGCCGCGGGGCCCCGCCGGGGGCTCTGCGGACGCCGGGACCCGCATCGTTGCCCGGCTCCGGCGGCGGCGCCGGGACCCGTGCACGCCCAAGTGCCGGGTGATGCGCAAGCTTATGGCGGCGTTGGACAGTCCGCGGCGGCCATCACGCGGATGGCGGTGAGGAACCCGTCCAGGTCCATGTCCTTGACGAGGAAGCCGCTCGCTCCGGCCCGCAGGGAGGCGTGGCCGCCCGCCCCCGGCGCGCGGCACCGGTGATCGAAGTCAACGGACTGACCAAGCGCTACGGCGACGTCCTCGCCGTCAACGACCTCAGTTTCACGGTGCGGCCCGGGACCGTGACCGGATTCCTCGGCCCGAACGGCGCCGGGAAGAGCACCACCCTGCGCATGATCCTCGGTCTGAACCGGCCGACCGCCGCAACCGCCACCATCGACGGCCGCCCGTTCCACCGGCGGCAGGCCGGCCTGCACCACGTGTGAACGTGATCCGCCTCCGGGCCCGGACCGGGGGCCGCCCGGACCGGGGCCGCTACTGATCCAGGCGTGCCTTGATCAGGTACTCGGCCTCCTCCGAGAGCCTCTGGAGCCGCTCGCCTTCGTCCACGTGCCGCATTTCCCCGCGCAGGGCCAGCTCGGTACGCAGGACCGTCGCCCTGGGCACCGGCACCCGCTGGCCCGGCCTCTCGGTGAACGGCTGCAGTTCGGCGGCCAGGGCGTGGGCATCGTCGGAGCTGCCGCGCCGCAGCGAGAGGAACACCCGGGCGAGCCAGTCCGCCGAAATCTGCACCGCGAAGTCAGTCATGCCGGGCCAACGATCCACCGCCCCGCGCGTGACGGTGACACCCCGCGCCCGGCCGGAGGACCCGTGCCGTTGCCGTCCAGGGCGGATTGCCTCAGCGCGGGACACGAAAAAATCTGCGCTCGCCGAAGTAGACATTGGGTCCTGGCATCGTTATGGTTTCTCACGTAGCCAAAGTCAAAAGGCCCGGCAGAGACGAACTGCCGGGCAGCTGTACCAGCAGTGCAGTAGGCAAGTGATTGATCCAGCCGATCCAGAGAAGAACGGAGGAGGCAGACGCCATCAGGATCGCCCGGGCGGCAGCATTCGGCCCGGGTACCGCAAGACCCCGGAACGGAAGGTGGTCCCCGGTCACGCATACGCGATCCCCGCACTCCCGCCCTTCTCCAGGGCGAGGCCGCGGAAACAGAAGGTCGGCGCACTAGGGCCGACAGATGGTGTTGAATTTCCTTCGGGGCCTTGGTGCCGTACGGCACCAAGGCCCCTCGACGCGTTCCCAAGAAGAGGTGCAAATGACAGCGGATGACTCGCTCGTCGGCCGACTGGACGACGATGACTACCCCGCCTACACGATGGGCCGGGCCGCCGAACTGCTCGGCACGACCCCCGGCTTCCTCCGCGCCATCGGCGAGGCCCGCTTGATCACCCCGCTCCGCTCCGAGGGCGGGCACCGCCGGTACTCCCGTTACCAGCTGCAGATCGCGGCCCGCGCCCGGCAACTCGTCGACCAGGGCACCCCGATCGAGGCCGCATGCCGCATCGTCATCCTCGAGGACCAGCTGGAAGAGGCCCAGCGCATCAACGCCGAATTCCGCCGCGCCGCGACCAGCCCGCCCGACAGCGCCCGCTGATTCCCAGGATTCCGATGAGGCCCAGGTCGACGACCTGGGCCTTCGCCATGAACATACGGCTATGCGCTTCAGCTCATTATTCTATTTCCATCCCTGCGAAAGGTGGAATGCATAGAAACCGGCCGAATGAACCGTAAGCAGCCACAGGTTTCTGCGTAATATGCCGGGCGACAGAGAGACCGTCCCATTGTGATCGCGACCATCAATCAAGCCACCATCCACACACAGGAGTTGGCCACCTAGATGACGCTGAATATCTCTGGCGCGCCGCTACGGCACACAACGCCGCTCTGGACCCCGATGCCCCTCGCCACGACCATCGCCCTCCTGCTCTTCCTGGCCACGGGCACAGTGGCCGGGACCGCCGCCGAAGCCGAGGCGGCCGTGCCGTACGGCGTCAAGGCGGTGGCCGTGGCCGCCTCCAAGAAGGGCGCCCCCTATGCCTACGGCGCGACGGGCCCGAAGCGCTTCGACTGCTCCGGCCTCACGCTCTACGCATTCCGGAAAGCCGGCAGACGACTACCCCGCACCGCCGGACAGCAGTACAGGCACACCCGCCCCATTCCGCGCAGTCATCGCGCGCCGGGCGATCTCGTCTTCTTCCCGAGCGGGGCGACCATGGGCCACGTGGGCATCTACGCCGGCCACGACAGGATCTGGCACGCGCCGCGCCCGGGCACCCGAGTGCGACTGGAACGCATCTGGACCGGAAGCGTGCGCTACGGGCGCGCCACCTGATCCCGCCCATCCCGCTGATCCTGCCGACGCGAGGGCGGTCGAGCCGTGGAACGCACCGTAGCTAGTGCTGTGGCCGGAAAGGTTTGCCGGGTCGCGGTGTCCGGTGCGGTGCATCGCAAGGCGGAGGATCGCGGCTCGTACTGGACGTACTTGCGCGGTCCGACAACGCCGCGAGGTGCCGTGCCGGGCGACGTGACCCGGTGAACCTTTCCGGTCACAGCACTAGGCGGCGCCGGCTCGCCCTGCTGGGCCACGTACTGCGCTCGGTGGCCTCGGTCGTGCTGCTCACGGCGCTGTTCTACCTGGCGCCCCTGGACCGCGGGTTCGGCGTCCTCACCGTCGTGACGCTCGGGCTCGGCCTGGGACTCTTCGGCCTGCTGGTGGCCTGGCAGGTCACCGCCATCACCCGAGCGCAGTACCCGCGGCTGCGCGCCCTCGAAGCACTGGCCACCGCCGTACCGCTGTTCCTGACGCTGTTCGCCGCGACGTACTTCCTGCTCGCCGAGGAGGTTCCGGAATCGTTCTCGGAGCCGCTGAGCCGGACGGACGCCCTGTACTTCACGGTCACCGTGTTCGCCACCGTGGGGTTCGGCGACATCACACCCGCCACCCAGACCGGCCGTGCGCTGACCACCGTACAGATGGTCGTCGACGTGATCGTGGTGGGCGTGATCGCCAAGGTCCTCCTCGGCGCGGTCAGGATCGGGATGCGCAAGCGCAGGCCGGCCTCCCGCGCCCCGGCGGGGGCCGTCGGACGAGGCGTCGGACGAGCCCTGAGCGGCCGGTCACGCCGCTGCGCGCCGTGGGTGCGTCCCCCGGCGGCGAAGTACGCCGCCGAGGCGGATCATCGTGGGAGCGGAAAGGAAGTGAGCCATGCGGCCGTCGCACCCTCGATCCGAACCGCCCGTCAGCGCAACGCAGCCGCAGGAAGCGAACGTCCTGCGACAGGCGCTCCGCAGCCCCGGATACCTCAAGCTGCTCGGCTTCTGCGCCCTCATCGGCATCCCGGTGTCCCTCGTGGCCTTCTGGTTCCTCGTCGCGCTGCACGAGGCGGAACACGCGCTGTGGGCGGACCTCCCCGCCGCGATGGGCTGGGCCACGCCACCCTGGTGGTGGCCGCTTCCGCTGCTGCTCGTCGCCGGAATCGGAGTCGGCCTCGCCGCCACGCACCTGCGCGGCGGCGGCGGTCACGTCCCGGCAGCCGGCCTGCGGACGGGCGACGCCTCCTCGGCCGCACTGCCCGGGGTCATGCTGGCGGCGGCGGCCGGTCTGCCGTTCGGCGCGGTGCTGGGACCGGAGGCGCCGCTGATCGCCCTGGGCAGCGGGCTGGCCCTGCTGTTCCGGGACCTCGCGCAAGCGCCTGCGACCCCCCAGAGCACCGCGCTCGTGGGCGCGGCGGGAGCCGCGGCGGCGATCTGCGCGATCTTCGGCAATCCGGTGATCGGCGCGGTGCTGCTGATCGAGGTGGCGGGCGTGGGCGGACCGCAGCTGTTCGCGGTCATGCTGCCGGCCCTGCTGTCCAGCGGGGTCGGGGCCCTGGTGTTCACGGGCCTCGGACGCTGGACCGGGCTGCCGACCGGCGACCTGACGCTGCACCTGTCCGTCCCCGTCCCCCGCCTGGACGGCGCCGATGTGGGCTGGTCCGTGGTCATCGCCGTGGCCCTCGCCGCCGCCCTGCACCCCATGCTGACCGGAGCCCGGCTCATCGCCTCGTACGTCGCCGCACGACCCCTCGTACGGACCGTCCTGTGCGCCGTGGGCGCCGGGGCCTGCGCCTGCCTCTACGCGCTGCTCACCGGCCGCTCGCCCGGCGAGGCCGCCGGGTCCGGCCAGGCTTCCCTCGCCGCGCTGGCCTCCGATCCGCACGCCTGGGGAATCGGTGCGCTGATCGCCGTCCTGCTCTTCAAGGGCGCCGCCTACACGCTCTGCCTCGGCAGCCTGCGGGGCGGCCCGGTCTTCCCCGCGCTCTTCCTCGGCGCCGTGGCGGGCGTCCTCCTCGCGCCCCTGCCCGGCCTCGGCATCGTGCCCGCGATGGCGGCGGGCATGGCGGCGACCGCGACCAGTGCGATGCGGCTGCCGGTGAGCAGCGTGGTGCTGGTGGCCCTGCTGCTCGGCAGCACCGCGATGATGCCGGTGATCATCCTGGCGGCCGTGGTCGCCTTCGTGGTCACCGAGCTGCTGCCGGTGGGCCCTGCCGCGCCCGAGCTGCCCGCGGACTCCGCGGTGCCGGCGGCCCACTAGTGCTGTGGCCGGAAAGGTTTGCCGGGTCGCGGCGTCCGGTGCGGTGCATCGCAAGGCGGAGGACCGCGGCTCGTACTGGACGTACTTGCGCGGTCCGACAACGCCGCGAGGTGCCGTGCCGGGGGCCGTGACCCGGTGAACCTTTCCGGTCACAGCACTAGGGGGTGTCCGGCGGCGCCGTGGCGGACACGACCGGGGTGGGCCCGCCGAGCGGCAGGCCCACCCCGGTCCCGGTGTCAGGAGCCGTCTCGGGCGGCGCTGGTGACGCACGGGGCGCCGCGCCGGCGCAGGCGCGCGCTACGGCTGCAGATGGCTGAAGCCCACCTCGAAGCGTTCGACCGAGACGATCCGCTGGCCCTCCCGCTGCGCGGTCTCCTCGCGGATCCGGGCGGCCTGTTCCTCGCTGTCCCGCATGGTCCGCTCGTCCTCCCACAAGGTCAGCGACTTGGCCTCCCCCGTCGTCCGGTTGACGAGGTAGTAAACGCCTCGGAAGCCGGGAACGTCCTGGACCTGCCGGACGATCGCCTCCGAATTCGCGGACACGTCTCCCTCCGGCGGGACCGGTGAACCCTGGTAGGTGCTCAGCCTCGCGAACATCTGCGGCAGTCCTTCCTGGCACGGCTGCCCGTCGGGAACGTGCAGCTCCATGACCAGCGTGCTCCGGCAGGCCGCGCCCCGCATGCCGGGGCGGCGCGACAATGGTGGGGAGGGACACGTCTGCCGTTGCCGTACGGAGCGAGAGGCGGGACGTCGAGGTGCCGTACATAGCCGTGACCGCTCTGAGCCATGTCGGGCTGATCCGCGAGCACAACGAGGACAGCCTCGCCGTCGGACCGTGGACGCTGTGCGGGACCGTGACGCAGAATCCCCAGACGCTCGTCTTCCCCTTCGGCACGCCGCTCGTCGTGGCGGTCGCCGACGGGCTCGGCGGGCAGCCGGGCGGAGAAGTGGCCAGCGAGCTCGTGGTCCGCCAGCTCTCCACGCTCGGTCCCACGCTCGACGGCGCGCAAGCCGTCAGTGACGCGCTGAACCTCTGCAATCGCTCGCTGTACTCGGCCACCGACGGCCGGCCGGAGCTGGCCACCATGGGGACCACCGTCGCGGGGGCCCTCGTGCTGGCGGAGTCGCTGCTGGCGTTCAACGTCGGCGACAGCAAGGTGTTCCACGCGGCGCAGGACGGCCTCCACCAGGTGAGCGTGGACGACAGCCCACCGCCGCCGCCCGGGCGCCGCACCACGTCGGCCGTCACGCAGACCCTTGGCGGCAGCCGCGGCTACCACGCGATCACGCCCCACCTGGCGACCTTCGCTCTGTCCGAGGGCGACCGCTACCTGGTGTGCAGCGACGGCCTGACCGATCCGGTGCCCGACGAGGAGATCGAGGATCTGCTGCGGGTCCACGACGACGGCAGGGCCGCCTTCGAGCTGTGGAAGGCCGCGATCGATGCCGGCGGCCCGGACAACATCACGCTCGCGCTGGTACGCATCGGCACCTAGTGCCAGCCGCCCACGGCCCGGGCCCGTCACAGCTGGTCGGTGAGCCGCTTGAGTGCCCTGGCGCCCAGCGGCGCCATCAGCGGGCGCAGCAGGCGGTCGGCATGCCGGACGCCCGGGAGGCGCAGCCCGCCGAAGAAGGCGAGCCTGGTGCCGTCCCCCTCCGCCACCGCGGCCATCCCGCCGACCACGAACCGGCTCCGCATGAGGCACCAGCCCGGCCGCAGCACGACGTCGAAGCGCGCCCGCATCCCCAGCGGGCTCCGGGCCCGGGCTTCCAGGTGCTCGCCCACGGCCGAGGTCACGGTGAAGGCGCTGATGTCGGTGATCATCAGGGGCAGCTGGTTCTCGAGGTCGGAGGCGAGCGCCCAGACCCGCTCGAAGGGGGCGTCGACCAGGTGCTCCGCGAAGCCGGTGCCCGGGGTGCTGCGTGCGATCACCCGTAGCCTGCGGACGGTGTCGAGTTCGGCGACCGGCCAGGAGTCGTTCAACGTTCCCACGCCTTCCGGAAGGTGCGGCGGGCCCGGAAGAGCCGGGTCCGCACGGTGGATTCGGGCACCCCGAGGAGTGCGCTGACGGCATGCTCGTCCAGCCCTTCGAGGTCCCGCAGGACCAGTACGGCACGGTGCGCCGGGGAGAGCCGTTCCAGTACGTCGCGCACGTCGGCGGCGAGCTGCGGATCGTCCCGCGCGGGCACGTCGTCGAGCGGGTCCGGGACGGCCCGGGCCGCCGCGCGGGCGATCCGGACCGCCTCCCGTACGGCGATCACCCGTACCCACCCGAACAGGGCGGCCGGTTCCCGGAGTTGGCCGATGTTACGGAAGATCACGATCATCGCCTCCTGCGCGGCGTCCGGGCCGTCCTGCAGGGCGATGGGACCGCACAGCCGCCCGACGTAGGGGGTCAGCAGGTCCAGCAGCCCCTGGACGGCCATCGGGTCGCCGCGCTGGGCGCGGCGCACGAGCGCGGCCGGCTCGGCCCTGCCCGCGGCTCCGCTCGTATCCGCGTCCGCGGCCATCGCATTCCTCCTCCTTGACGGCGTGCCGGGAGGGAAGAGGCCGCGAACCGGCCGGACATTCCATGTGACCTGCGTCACATCTGCGCATGGTGGCCGCAGCGGCCTCCGACCGCAGGCGCGAGCCGGGGGCTCCGCCTGTTTCCCACGAATAGCGCCCAGGCGGTCATGCCCGTGAAAATACCTCTCTCGGGGGACAGAACTTCGGATGCAAATCCTGGAGCAAATCTGCCATGGTCAGAGTAGACATGGTCTCTCATCACGGTTAGCGTCTCTGACGTGACCCCTGAGAAGTCCCCGCTCGCCGACAGCCTCGACGACGACGACTACCCCGCCTACACGATGGGCCGGGCCGCAGAAATGCTCGGCACCACACCCGCCTTCCTCCGCGCCATCGGCGAGGCCCGCCTGATCACCCCGCTCCGCTCCACCGGCGGCCACCGCCGGTACTCCCGCTACCAGTTGCGCATCGCCGCCCGGGCCCGGGAGCTCGTCGACGGCGGCACCCCGGTGGAAGCGGCCTGCCGGATCGTCGCACTCGAGGACCAGCTCGAAGAGGCCCTCAAGCTGAACGAGGAGATGAGCCGCCGGAGCAACGGTTCCTGAAGCCACCGGGACCGTTTATATGACTTCCGTACGCAGATATCTGTTACTGCAAGTGCAGAATTGCGGCTGACACGCCACGAGATTTCACGACCGGACGGCACGCGGGGGAAAAGTCACCGCGCCTGCCGGACCCCCCTGTGCTACTGTGATCTCAGTTGCAGTTGTGGTTCCCAAAAACTTACAAGTGCTCTCACCAGACTTTTCGGTGGGCGCACTTTTTATTTCCGGTGCACGCAGTCACATGCACAGTCCGGACGGGGCAATCATCACAGCGACGCCGGTATTCGCACAGTGCGAATCCGGGCACTGCCCCAAAGGAGAATTCATATGGCATCTGGCACCGTGAAGTGGTTCAACGCGGAAAAGGGCTTCGGCTTCATCGAGCAGGAGGGTGGCGGCGCTGACGTGTTCGCCCACTACTCGAACATCGCCTCTTCTGGCTTCCGTGAGCTTCAGGAAGGCCAGAAGGTTACCTTCGACGTCACGCAGGGCCAGAAGGGCCCGCAGGCCGAGAACATCGTTCCCGCCTAATCGCTGACGCGTACACGCAGCTGAGGCCCGCACCTTGGGGTGCGGGCCTCAGCGCGTTGCTTTTCCCCTGCTCACACCCCCTGTCGGTCCCCGACGGAGCGCGTGAGCGGCGGGTGACGGCGCTCAGCGCCGGCCCGCCTCATCGTCCGGCCGGGCGGCAGTGTCCTCCACGACGCGCCGCCTCGCCCCCTGCCCCGCATACCGTCCGCCGGTCCCCCGGCTCTCCGACGCGCAGCGCGGCACTCTCTCCACGGCAGTCCGGCCCGCTCTTTCCGGCACGGCTCTGCCTCGTCTTTTCTTCGGCACGTTCTCGCGAATCCCCCTGTCGGGAATTCCTCGATACGCGCCGCATCGAGGAAGGTTCTGCATGAACCGCACCACTCGCACGAACGACCGCTATTCCCGCAGCCCCCGTACGGGCAGCTCCGCGGGCTCCGGCGGTTACGCCGGCTCCGGCGGCTCCGGTCGCGGCAGCCGTTTCGGCTCCTCGGCCCCGAGCCGCTCCGGCGGCCCCGGCCGCTCCGGCTACGGCGGCCGCCGCCCCGCCGGCCTCCAGGGCGAATTCGCCCTCCCCAAGACCATCACCCCCGCGCTCCCCGCCGTCGAGGCCTTCGCCGACCTCGACATGCCCGAGCCGCTGCTGGCCGCGCTCGGCACCGAGGGCGTGACCGTACCGTTCCCGATCCAGGCCGCGACCCTGCCGAACTCCCTCGCGGGCCGCGACGTACTGGGCCGGGGGCGCACCGGCTCCGGCAAGACCCTCGCCTTCGGCCTCGCGCTGCTGGCCCGTACGGCCGGCCAGCGCGCCGAGCCCCGCCAGCCGCTGGCCCTGGTGCTCGTTCCCACCCGCGAGCTGGCCCAGCAGGTCACCGACGCCCTCGCTCCCTACGCCCGCGCCATGAAGCTGCGTACGGCCACCGTCGTGGGCGGCATGCCCATCGGGCGGCAGGCCGGCGCGCTGCGCGGCGGCGCCGAGGTCGTCGTGGCGACGCCCGGACGGCTCAAGGACCTCATCGAGCGCGGCGACTGCCGGCTGAACCAGGTCGGGATCACCGTGCTGGACGAAGCCGACCAGATGGCCGACATGGGCTTCATGCCGCAGGTCACCGCCCTGCTCGACCAGGTACGCCCCGAGGGCCAGCGGATGCTCTTCTCCGCCACCCTCGACCGCAACGTCGACCTGCTGGTCCGGCGCTACCTGACCGATCCCGTCGTGCACTCCGTGGACCCCTCGGCCGGCGCGGTCACCACGATGGAGCACCACGTGCTGCACGTCCACGGTTCCGACAAGCACGCCGCCACCACCGAGATCGCGGCGCGCGACGGCCGGGTGATCATGTTCCTGGACACCAAGCACGCCGTCGACCTGCTCACCAGCCACCTGCTCAACAGCGGCGTACGGGCCGCGGCGCTGCACGGCGGGAAGTCGCAGCCCCAGCGCACCCGGACCCTGACCCAGTTCAAGACCGGGCACGTGACGGTGCTGGTGGCGACCAACGTCGCGGCGCGCGGGATCCACGTCGACAACCTCGACCTCGTGGTGAACGTCGACCCGCCCACCGACCCCAAGGACTACCTGCACCGGGGCGGCCGTACCGCGCGCGCCGGCGAGTCCGGCAGCGTCGTCACCCTGGTCACGCCGAACCAGCGTCGCGACATGACCCGCCTGATGGCGGCCGCGGGCATCGTCCCGCAGACCACCCAGGTCCGTTCGGGCGAGGAGGCGCTGAGCCGGATCACCGGCGCCCAGGCCCCCTCCGGCATTCCGGTCACCATCACCGCGCCGAAGGCGGAGCGCCCCCGGCGCAGCGAGAACTCCTCCCGCGGACGGCGCAGCCGCCCCGCCCAGGAGCGACGCCGCGCCATGGGCATGGCCGCCTGATCCGCGCGGCCACACCCGTCCGTCCTGCCGTCCCGCCGTCCCGCCGTCCCGGGTACTCCGTCCAGTCTGTGAGGCATCATGCGCTTCGTCATCGCCCGATACCCCTTCGACCTCGAGAAGAGCGAGGTCGAGGAGAAGATGAAGGGCGTCAAGGCCGAGCCCGTCACGGGCGCGTCCGTGATCATCAGCCGCCGCACCTACCCCGTCAAGCAGGTCGGTGAGGTCATCACCCGCCAGGACCGCCGCGACTTCACGGCGGCCGAGGTCACCCGGGCGCTGACCCGCCTGGGCTTCACCTGCCGCGACCTTTCGGTACCCGTGCCGGCGCCGGCCCTCACCCCGCTCCAGGCGGCCTCGGCACTCCTCGGAAGCCCGGCCGATGCCTGACGGCGCTTGCTAGAGTCGGTGTCCATGTCGATCCCTGACGACCTGCTCCTCGATCTCGCCGCCATGGTGGAGTCGGAGCAGACCAATCAGATGTCCCTGACCGTCGTGGTCCACGGCGCCGTCATCACAGGCCGCCTCGCCCCCGAGAGCGTCTGGCGTCAGCGGGTGGCCGAGGTCCTCCAGGACTCCGACCAACTGGCCCCGTTCGCCGAGGTCTTCAGCTCCCCCGGGCGGGCCGGCAGACAGACCGCCGGGGCGCCCTCGCACCTGCACTTCCACGTGGCCCGCATCCTCCAGGGCACCCTGGGCATCCCCGAGACCGGCGGGATGTACCGGATCGCCGTCAAGGACGTCAGCGCCTGGACCGTCGGAGACTTCAGCTACTCCGACAAGTGAGCGACGAAATCGGCCCCCGCGTTCATCCGCGGGGGCCGTCTTCGTGAATCGGCTACTTGCAGGGCGGGATGAGCTGGACGCGGTCGATCAGCGCGATGCCGCTGCTCTTCATGATGGCGGTGACCTCGCCGCAATTGTCATTGACGCGCACCGGGCCGGCGTACTGCGTGAAGGTTCCCTCGTCCGTGCTGCACACCCGGGGCGTGCCCACGGGCCGCGGCTTGGTCTCGCACAGCTTGAGCTTCATGTACTTCGCCGTGCCGAGGTTGTTGTCGAAAACGGCGCAGGTCGCCGAAGTGCCCTTGCGGTACATGAACAGGGTGCCGAAACGACGGGCGTCCGGAAGCTGCTCGGCGTAGGCCAGCGCGTAGCCGGCGCCGCACAGGTTGGCCGTCGCCGCGGCCGCCTGCGGCTGGGCTTTGGCGATGGCGCGCGTGGCCTCGTCCGCCACGGCGGCGATCCGCACCTCGCCCGCCGACGGCACGGCCTGCACGGCGGAGGCCTGCGGGGCCGTCAGGCCGAAGGAGGCCATGGCGGCCGCGGCCACGGCCACGCGCAGGGCGGATTTCTTGGAAACGAAAGACATGTTCTCCCCCAGGTCAGTCGACACAAAAGTCGCGATCGCCCGAATGCACTGCCGGAGCACCGCGGACTAAAGCGGCACTAAAGTGGTGCTAAAGCGCCCGTACCCCGCCCTGATTGGTCATCTCAGGCCGAAGCGACATCCAGTAGATCATCATCAACTGCCGCCATTTCGGGCCTATCCGACACCCACGGATAACGAAATGGCAATATCCCCAGGCAGCGCGCCGACGCGGCGCGGGTGGAGTCGAGGGTCAGCCGCTCGCCCGGGGCAGGTCCTCCAGGAACCGGCGCTGGTCGGCGAGGAGACCGGGCGGGAAGAGGGCGCGCGGGGCGAACACGGCCGTCAGGGCCAGCCGCCAGGAGGAGCGCTCCAGCGGGGTGCGGAGCAGGGAGTGGGTCGCCCCCGGATAGCGGCGGACCGTGAGCGTGCCCGGCGCGAGCAGGGACCGGTAGACGGCCTCGGTCTCGGCGCCGTCCACGTTCAGGTCGTCGGCGCCCGAGATCAGCAGCACCGGGACGGCCCCCTTGGTCCGCATCGCCCGCAGGTCCGCGGTCGCGTCCGCGGTGTGGTTCCGGCTGATGAACGACCAGCGCTCCGCGGTGAGTTCCGGGTCGGCGCCCGGACTCGCGCGGTACTCCTCGTACGTCGCCCCGCGCCGCAGCAGCGCCAGGTTGGCCTCCCGGGTGCGCAGTGCGGCCGCCGTGCGGTCGGCGCCGGCCCCGGCCGCGCGGAGCTCGGCGCGCAGGTTGTACTCCCCCTGGCGCTGCCAGTTCACGGCGGTGCCGACCGCGATGACGAAGCGCACGCCGGGGGCGGGGGCCCGCGCCACCACCTTGGGCAGCACCCATCCGGCCTGGCTGGCGCCCCACAGGCCGATGCGGGAGGCGTCGATCTCGGGCCGGGTGCGGGCCGCCCAGGCGATGGCGTCGGTGGTCTCGCGGGCCCGGTTGTCCATGCTCTGGCCGAGCCAGTCGGCGGGCTTGTCCAGGGAGAGCGAGGCGTATCCGGCGCGGGCGAAGGCCTCCCAGTAGGGGCGGTAGAAGCCGTCGTGGGTGGCGTCGACCTCGCCGTCGCCGTGCACGAGGACGACGAGCGGGAAGGGGCCGGGGCCCTTGCCGGTGGGGGTGGCGAGCACGCCGGGGAGGTCGTGGCCGGCGGCGGGGACGGTGACGCGTTCCTCGTGGAGGCCGTAGTCGTGCTGCCACAGGACGACACCGGTGAGGAGGAGCGCGGTGGTCAGGGCCAGGAGGAAGACCGTCAGGAGGGCCTTGCGGACGGTTCGGCGGGGCGCGGTCATGAGGACTCCGGATCTCACTGATTCGCTCGTGTCAAAAACGATCGTAGCTGCAATGAACGTATTATGCTTGTGCTTATGACGACGGAGAGCGTGGACGTACGGCGCGGGGTGCCCGAAGGGGCCGCCGCGCGCGTCGCCGAGCTGTACTGGGACGCCTTCGCGGGAAAGCTGGGCCTCGTGCTCGGCCCCGCGGAGGCCGGACGGCGGTTCATCGCCGGGCACCTGCACGCGGACCGGGCGGTGACCGCGCTGTCCGGCGGCCCCGACGGCCGCGTGGTTGGCGTCGCGGGCTACCAGCTGGCCGGGCGCGGCCTGGTCGGCGGCGACGCGGCCGCGGTCAGGGCGGAGTACGGGCGCTTTCGAGGCCTGTACCGGGTGTTCCTGCTGGCGCTGCTGGAGCGCACCCCGGCCCGCGGCGAGCTGGTCATGGACGGCATCGCCGTGGACCCCGCCGAGCGGGGCCGGGGCATCGGCGGGCTGCTCCTGCGGGAGATCGAGGCCGTCGCGGTGGAGCAGGGGTGCCGACGGATCAGGCTGGACGTGGTCGCGGAGAACCCGCGGGCGCGGGCACTGTACGAACGGCACGGGTTCCGGGCGGTCAGGGTGCAGCGGACACCCTGGCTGCGGGACGTGCTGGGATTCGGGGGCGTGACGACGATGCACAAGGCGGTGGCGCGGTGAGCGGGTCGGACGGGACGGGACGGACGGTCGGGGCGGGCGGGACGGTCGCGGCGGGCGGTGTCCCTACGCGGATGGTCGTGCACGCGCTGGTCCGGGAGGACGGGACGGTCGCGGGCGGCGAGCTGTACGAGGTCGCCGGACTGCTCGGGATGACCGACCAGCAAGTGCGGCTGTGCGTGAAGCGGCTGGTGGCGGAGGGCCGGTTCGTGGTGGAGGGCCGCGGCCGGCGGTCCGTGCTGCGGATGGCGGGTGCGGGGTCGGGGCCGGGGCCGGAGCTCGTACCGGAGGTGGAGTTCGTACGGCACGCGTACCGGCAGGACCGGGGGCTGGAGCCGTGGGACGGGGTCTGGCACGCCTTCGCCTTCGCCGTGCCCGAATCCGCGCGGGCGGCGCGGGACGCCCTGCGCGACGCGCTGACCGGGCTGGGGGCGGCGGCGGTGCAGGGCGGGCTGTACGTCACGCCGAACGCCATCGGCCCGTACGTCCGGGCGCGGGCCGCGGAACTGGGCGTGTCGCACGCGCTGAGCTGCCTGAGCACCCGGGACCTCGCGGTGGGCGGCACCACGGATCCGCGGGCCCTGGCGCAGCGGCTGTGGCCCCTGCCGGAGATCGCGGCCCGGTACGAGGCGCTGCGCGCGCTGGCGGGGTCGGAGGCGGTCGGCGGGGCCGCGGACGGGGCGGCGGGCGACGGGGCAGTGGGCGACGGGGCAGAGGGCGACGGGGCCGTGGCGGCGCTGGCCCACGCCGTCGCGCTGGCCTCGGCCTTTTCCACGGCGATGCTCCCGGATCCGCTGCTCCCGCCGGAACTGCTGCCGCAGCCGTGGCCGGGGACGGTGGCCCGGGCCGAGGCTGCCGGAGCGTGGGCCCGGCTGGCGGCCGCCGCCCCGGCCGGAGGTCCTCGGCTGTTCCGCTTGTACGGAGAAGCCCTGGCCTGAACCGGTTGGGTGGGTATCGGGCGATTCAGGCGGGTATACCTCCTGGGACAGCGCGACGACGTACGTACCCTCGGGATCCTCGGGGACAGACCGTCGGAGGAGCGCAGAGCGCCATGCACCGTCATACAGACCTCACTGACGTCGCCACCCACGAGGCCAAGGCCCTGTCCGTGTCCCTGCTCCGGAGACTGGCGGAGCTGGAGGAGGGCAGCGCGGAGTACTCGTACGTCCGCAACACCCTCGTCGAGCTCAATCTCAGCCTCGTGAAGTACTGCGCCCGCCGGTTCCGCAGCCGCAGCGAGCCGATGGAGGACATCGTCCAGGTCGGCACGATCGGTCTGATCAAGGCCATCAACCGGTTCGACCCGGAGCGGGGGGTGGAGTTCACCTCGTTCGCCATGCCGACGATCACCGGCGAGATCAAACGGTTCTTCCGGGACACCAGCTGGGCCGTCAAGGTCCCCCGCCGGCTCCAGGAGCTGCGGATCGACGTGGCCAAGGCGCACGACGACCTGGAGCAGGACCTCGGCCGCAAGCCCACGGACGCCGAGCTCTCGGAGCACCTGCACGTCACACCTGAAGAGCTCGCGGAGGGGCAGAAGGCGGCGTGCGCGTACTCCGCACGCTCCCTGGACGCTCCGGTGGAGGAGGACGGCGACCGGGAGGCGTACGCCGACCGGCCGGCCCTCGGCGAGGAGGAGTGCGCGTACGACCGCATCGAGTGCCTGGAGTCGCTCAAGCCGATGCTGGCCGGACTCCCCGACCGCGAGCGCACCCTGCTCGCGCTGCGGTTCGGGCAGGAGCTGACGCAGTCCGAGATCGGAGACCGGCTGGGCCTTTCCCAGATGCACGTGTCCCGGCTGCTGGCCCGGACCCTGGCCCGGCTGCGCAGCGGCCTGCTCACCGACGACGCCGAAGGGGCGGAAGGGGCAGGGGCGGGGGCGGGCGCGGGGAAGGTACCGGACGCGCCGGACGAGTCCGGCGGGGCGACCCCCGCCACGTCCACATCCTGGACAACTACGCTCGTTTCATGAACGCAGAAGCCGATGCCCTCACGGCCGTGAAAGACGCAGTGAAAGACGCTGACCGGAAGCACGTTTTCCACTCCTGGTCGGCGCAGGAGCTCATCGACCCGCTCGCCGTCGCCGGCGCCGAGGGCTCGTACTTCTGGGACTACGACGGCAACCGCTACCTCGACTTCTCCAGCGCCCTCGTCTACACCAACATCGGCTACCAGCACCCCAAGGTCGCCGCGGCCATCCAGGAGCAGGCGGCCAAGCTGTGCACCGTCGCGCCCGGCTTCGCCGTCGACGTCCGCTCCGAGGCGGCCCGGCTGATCGCCGAGCGGACCCCCGGCGACCTCGACAAGATCTTCTTCACCAACGCCGGGGCCGAGGCCGTGGAGAACGCCGTCCGCATGGCGCGGCTGCACACCGGCCGGCCCAAGGTGCTGTCCGCGTACCGCTCGTACCACGGCGCGACCTCCACCGCGATCAACCTGACCGGCGACGCCCGCCGCTTCGGCAACGACTCCGCCACCGCCGGTGTCGTGCACTTCTGGGGGCCCTTCGCCTACCGGTCGCCCTTCTACGCGACCACCGAGGCCGAGGAGTGCGAGCGGGCCCTGCGCCACCTGGAGGACACGATCGTCTTCGAGGGCCCGCAGTCGATCGCCGCGATCATCCTGGAGACCGTCGGCGGCGCCCCGGGCGTGCTGGTGCCCCCGGCCGGCTACCTGCCCGGGGTACGCGCGCTCTGCGACCGCTACGGCATCGTCTTCATCCTCGACGAGATCATGGTCGGCTTCGGGCGGACCGGGAAGTGGTTCGCCTCCGAGCACTGGGACGTCACCCCCGACCTGCTCTGCTTCGCCAAGGGCGTCACCAGCGGCTACGTACCGCTCGGCGGTGTCGCCATCTCGCCAGCCATCGCGGAGACCTTCGCCCGCCGCCCCTACCCGGGCGGGCTGACCTACTCCGGGCACGTGCTGGCCTGCGCGGCCGCCGTCGCCACCATCAACGTCATGGAGGAGGAGGGCACCGTCGAGCAGTCCGCCCGCACCGGCGCCGAGCTGCTCGGCCCGGGCCTGCGCGCGCTGGCCGAGCGGCACCCCTCCGTCGGGGAGGTGCGCGGTCTGGGCACCTTCTGGGCGCTGGAACTCGTACGGAGCAAGGAGACGCGCGAGCCGCTGGTCCCGTACAACGCGGCCGGGGCGGACAACGCTCCGATGGCCGCGCTCGCCGCCGCGTGCAAGAAGGGCGGGCTCTGGCCGCTCGTCGCCGGAAACCGCGTCCACGTCGCGCCGGCCTGCAACATCGCTCCCGAGGACGTCGCGAAGGGGCTGGCGATCCTCGACGAAGCGCTCTCGGTCGCTGACGCGCACACGGCCTGAGCTGCACGAACGTAGGGTCGCCCAATCCGTGGGTGCCTGTCTCGGAGGATCTGCGCCATTCCGAACAGCACGTGAACGTGCTGAAATCCGACAGAGCACCTACGGACCGGGATGCACGTCAGTCCCGGGGCGGTCCTGCGGGACCGAACGGCGGGGGGCGGGCCGACCGCAGCACCTGGACGGGCCACCGGACGCCGGGCGTACGGGATCCACGCATCCGGACTCCGTGTACCCGAAGGAAGACAGCGCATGAGCAAGCACGTCCTGGCCCAGAACCAGTACGGCAAGGCCGAGAACCGCATCGTGAAGGTCACCCGCAAGGGCAACGACGGTTCCTGGCACGAGATCCGCGACCTCAACGTCTCGGTCGCGCTCCGCGGTGAGTTCCGCGACGTCCACCTCACGGGCGACAACGCCAACTGCCTGCCGACCGACACCACCAAGAACACGGTGTACGCCTTCGGCAAGGAGCACGGCATCGACTCCCCCGAGGCCTTCGGCATCCTGCTCGCCAAGCACTTCGTCTCCTCGCAGCGGCCGATCCGCGAGGCCCAGATCCGCATCGAGGAGTACGTGTGGGACCGCATCCCGGTCCCGACGCGCAAGGAGCAGCACTCCTTCGTCCGCAAGGGCCAGGAGGTGCGCACCGCGCAGATCACCTACAGCGAGACGACGGGCCTCCAGGTCATCTCGGGTCTGAAGGACCTGACGGTGATGAACTCGACCAACTCCGAGTTCCACGGCTACATCAAGGACAAGTACACGACCCTCCAGGAGGCGTACGACCGCATCCTGGCGACCAAGGTCACCGCGCGCTGGGCGCACTCGGCGCTGGCCGCCGACGACGCCGGGTACGACTGGGACCAGTCGTACAAGAAGGTCCGCAAGAACATGCTGGAAGCCTTCGCGGAGACGTACTCGTACTCGCTGCAGCAGACCCTGAACCAGATGGCGGAGCGCGTCCTCGACAACTGCCCCCGGGTCAACGAGGTGCGCCTCAACCTCCCCAACAAGCACCACTTCCTCGTGGACCTGGAGCCCTTCGGCCTGAAGAACGACAACGAGGTCTACTTCGCGGCGGACCGGATGTACGGCCTGATCGAGGGCACCGTCCACCGCGACGGCGTGCAGCCGGTGATCGCGACGTCCGACTGGATCGTCGCGTAACACGCCGTCCGCCGTGGATCATTCCGGCCCGGACCGCGTCGCGGGGTCCGGGCCGGACTGCTGCCCTACGAGGAGATTCCAGCGCCCCGAGCGCCCAGTGAGGGTGGTCACCGACTCCGGCCGCACGTCGAGGCGCCAGAAGGCCGCCGCCGGAAGCTCCAAGGCGTGCACCACGGCCGCGCGTACGACGGCCTGTTCGACCTCGGCCCGGTGGGTGCCCTCGGGCAGGCCGGCCAGCTCCGCCCCGACGCGGGCGATCAGCGCGTCCACGGACTCCCCGCCCGGTGGCGCGTAGGCGGGGTCCGTCAGCCAGGCGTGCACGGCCGCCGGGTCCTCGGCCGCCACCTCGTCGAGGGTGCGCCCCGCCCACTCCCCCGCGTCCAGGCCGCGCAGTCCCTCGTGACCGGGGCACGGTCGCGCGTGACCGAAGCGCCCCTGACGGGCGGCTGCGTCCAGTGGGAGTCTCACGAGCCGGACTCGTACCAACGGGGTCTTCATAAGGGGAGCGTAAGCGCGGTACGGTCACGGACGACACCACTACATGACGACGGTACGACGGAAGCACCGGTGAGAATCCGGCACGGTCGCGCCACTGTGAATCCTCCCGGAGGGGGAGGCAAGTCAGACCCGCCACCGTCGTCGCGAGCACCACTGACCGGGACGCGTGTTCCCTCTGGAGGTTCTGCCATGGCTCACTCCGCCGTGCCCACGACGACCGCGACGACCGCGGCGACCGGACCCGTCATCGCCCCGATCTCGCTCTCCGCGCTGGCCCCTTGGGCGGCGTTCGCCGGCATCCTGATGCTGGTCCTGCTGTACTTCGTCGGCGCCGAGCAGGGCGCCACGGCGGTCTTCGAGGGCGAGACCATCCACGAGTGGCTGCACGACGGCCGCCACCTGCTCGGGTTCCCCTGCCACTGATCGCCCTGCCTGACGTCCGTCTCCGCAAGGGAACCGAACCATGGCCTCCATCCCTTCAGGCGGGGCCTCTCCCCGCACCCTGCTCCTCCGGGGCATGCTCGCCGGCCTGCTGGCCGGCGCGGCCGCCTTCCTCGTCGCGTACCTGCTCGGTGAGTCCAAGGTGGACGCGGCGATCGCCATCGAAGAGGCCGCCGCCGGGGGCGGCCACGACCACGCCGGGGGCGGCCACGACCACGGCGAGGAGGCCCCGGTCAGCCGGGCCCTCCAGGCCACGGCCGGCCTCGGCACCGGCGTCCTGCTCTACGGGGTCGCGCTCGGCGGCATCGCCTCGCTCGTCTACTGCTACGCCCTGGGGCGCATCGGCCGCTTCGGCCCGCGGGCCACGGCCGCGCTGGTCACCGCCGGCCTGTTCGTCACCGTGACCCTGGTGCCGTTCTTCAAGTACCCCGCCAATCCCCCCGCCGTCGGCGACCCCGGCACGGCCGCCCGGCGGACCGCCCTCTACCTCCTGATGATCGCCCTGAGCGGGCTGCTGGCGGCGGGCGCGCTGCTCCTCGGCCGCCGGCTCGCGCCGAGGCTCGGCAACGCGAACGCGTCGATCGCCGCCGGTGCGGCCTTCGTCCTGGTCATCGGGATCTCGTACGCCACCCTGCCCGCCATCAACGAGGTACCGGCGGACTTCCCGGCCGCGCTGATCTGGGAGTTCCGCCTCGCGTCCCTGGCCATCCAGACCGCACTGTGGACGACTTTCGGCCTGGCCTTCGGTTTTCTAGCCGAACGCGCCCTTGTGCCGATCGCCGCACCCAAGGAGGCTGTGCAGCCGACGAGTTGACGAAGAGGGGGCCGGTAGCAGATGCCGACGGCGATCAGGGAATGGCGGGGCTGGACGGGCGCGGCCCCGTTCTGGCTGAACTCGTTCCTGCTGCTCCTGGCCCCCTGCTGCGCGATCACGCTGTTCGGCCAGATCGGCGTCATCGCGGCCCTGGCCGCCCTGGGCGGCCTGGCCCGCCACCTCTGGTACGGCGACTACGGCCACCCGGCGATGCACCTCGCCGCCGCACTGATGGGGGCGGGCACCGCGGCCGTCGTCATGTGACCCTCCACCGCGTGGCCGCGGGCCGGGGCCCCGGAGCGCCCGGGGACCCGCTCGCATTCACCCGTTCGGGCGCACCCGACCCGCACCCGGCACCTGGCGGGCGACCCGCCGCGAACTGCGAAGACGACCGGATCGGGCCACGACACGCCAGTGTCGCCCTGTCAGTCCACCGTGTTTCACAGGGTGCCGCTGGGCAGAGGAGGTGTCCACTGCTCACATGACCCGGCCGTACGAGCCGGCCAGGAGGGAATGCCATGCCCCGCCCCAAGTGGGTCGTCGCCTCGCTGACGGTGGCTCTGCTGTCCACCGGCATCGTGGTGCTGAACCGGACCGAGGGTGCCGAACCCGCAGCCGCGACCACCGACGACGCACTTCCCTCGCGGGCACTGGGGCTCTCCGGCCACCGCCGTCTCGTGCGGGAGCTGGAGCAGTCCGAACACACCCCGGGCAAGGGGGCCCGGTCGCAGAGAACCGCCGCCGGACCGCTGCGGGAGGTCACGCAACCGCTGCGGGCCGCGCGTCCGCTGCGGTTGCGCATCCCGAGCCTGGGCGTCGACGCACCGCTGACCGGCGACCCCGAGGAGGCCTCGGTCTCCTGGGACACCGACGGGCCCGCACCGGGTGCGGCCGGGACCGCCGTGATCACCGGAGCCGGGCTGCGCCTCGGCGAGCTGCGGCGGGGCCTGACCATCGAGATCCCCCGCGCGGACAGCCGTACGGCCGTGTTCACCGTCGTACGGATCTCACCCGGCGAGGCCTCCGGCCACGAGGGCCCGGCCGGCCGGGCCCAACTGCTGCTGCTCGGCGGTGAGACCGCCGTGCTGGCCCTGCTGACCGGGCAGCGCCACACCGGCTGATCCGGCCCCCCCACCGCCCCCGACACGCGGCCCGGCTCGCCCCGCGGCCGCCTGTCAGCCGTGGGGGGTGTCTTCGTCCCCCGGTCGGGGGACTTCTTGGGGCCCGTCCGGGAACCGTCCGGCAGTGCGGGGCACACCCCTCGCATGAGCGGGAGGAAACGCGCGCATTCGCCACTGACCAAGGTCCTGACCGTGGCCTGTGTCGTGCTGCTGTGCGTCTTCGGCGCCGGTCCGGCTGGCGCCGCGGCCGCCGAGCCCCGTACCGCCTCCAGCGCGCCCGCCGAGCCCACGGAGCCCATCGAGGGCCAGTCCGATCCGGCCGCCGACCCCGAAGCACGGGCGGCCGTACGGACGCTCACGCGCAGCGGGCTGCCGGGCGTACGGCGGACGCCGCTCGCCGTGTTTCACGTGAAACATGCGGATGCCCCGCCGGGCGGGACCGCCGCGGAGACGGCCGACCCGGCCCTGTCCCTGCGGACGGTGCGGAGTGTGGTCCTGCGCTGCTGAGCGGGTCGAGTCCACCGCGCAGACCCCACCCCCACACCCCCTGAACACCGTGAGGTTCCGCCATGCCCATCGACCCGTACACCGCACTGAACGCCATGCTCCGCGCCGAAGTCACCCGTTTCACCCCGCCGGTCCGTCAGGCCGAGCCGGCCCCCCCGCCGAAGACCCCGACGGAGGCCGTGGAGCCCGAGAGCGAACCGCAGCAGACCGCCGCGGCGGACCCGGCCGCGTAGGAGCTTCCCGCAGACATGACGGAGCGCCGGTTCCCCTACCCCCGGCAACGGAGCGTGGTGGTGTGAGGCTTCGACCACGGGCAGGGGAACCGGCGCCGGAGTACGGCTGCCCGCCTCAGTCCTCGCGCGTGTAGTAGCGGTAGAACGCCACCCCGCCGACGCCCAGTCCGACGAAGAGGCCGATGACGGTGGCGCGGAGCACGGACGCGTGGGTGAGGCTGTGCAGGTAGCCCGCGGCGACGCCCGCGAAGACGCCGTACGCGGTGGCGTGGAGTTCGCGCTTGAGGCGGGGGCCGATCCGTGCCAGACCGAACATGATCGCGGCGAAGAGCACGCCGCACAGGATCCCGTAGAAGACGTTGCCGGCGTCCACGGGGCCCATCTGGCGCTGGAGGAAGGCGGCCCAGACGCCGAAGACGAGTCCGAGGAGCAGGGGCCCCGCATAGGCGCTCTTGCTCAGGTGGGCCGTGTCCGCCGACTGCCAGGGGGCGTGCCGCCTGGGGGCGGGGGGTGCCGCATGTGCCATGACGGGCTCCTCTCTTCCATCATCCAGGGCACACCCGCCACCCCTGAGCGGCAAGTGGATCAATGCTCAGGGCGTGCGCACGGCCACGGCGTCGATCTCGAAGAGCATGCCGGGCAGGGCGAGCGCGGCGACCCCGATCAGGGTCTGGGCGGGCAGTTCCGTGCCCCAGGTGGTGTGCAGGTGCTTGAGGAGGATGTCGAGCTTCCGCTGGTCATGGCCGACGACGTAGGTGCCGATGCGGACGACGTCGGCGGGGCCGAGGCCGACGGCCGCGAGGGCGGTGCGGAGGTTGGCGAAGGCCCTCTCGACCTGGTCGGCGAAGTCCTCGGAGACGACGTGGCCGCTCTCGTCGGAGCCGTACTGGCCGGCTATGAAGACCTGCTCGCCGGGGGCGGAGACGATGTGGCTGTAGCCGTAGGCGGTCGGGGTGTGGAGTCCTGCCGGGTTGATGATGCTGCGCGTCATGCCGAGCTCCCTGTTTCCGTGTCCGTTTCCGTACGTGCGGTGCGGTGCCGTGTGGGGCGGTGCCGTGTGGGGCGGTGGGGCTACTGCGCGGCGAGCCAGGCGCGCAGGCGCTCCGGGGCCCCGGGGGCCTGCCGTTCGGCCTGCTGCCGGATCTCGTCGAGGTTCTGGGCGGCCAGCTCCCTGCGCCAGGCCAGTTCGGCCCGGGTCATGGCGCGCGCGATGGCGCACTCGGCGCCGTCGGCGGCCTCGGCTGCCGGGTCGCCCGCGCCGGGACCCTGCTGCCGGATCTCCGCGCACCGGAAGGCCTCCCCCGGCCCCTCGACGGCGGCGACCACGTCCATGAGCGAGATGGCGGCGAGCGGGCGGGCCAGCCGGAAGCCGCCCCGGGGGCCGGGAGTGGAGGTGACGATGCCCGCGCGGGCCAGCGCCTGGAGCTGCTTGTTGAGGTAGGCGGCGGGCAGGTCGTGCCAGGCGGCGAGCCGCGCCGCCGACACGGCCCGGTCCGGGCCGCTCCAGGCCAGATTGACGCAGCTGTGCAGGGCCCACTCGACGCCCTCGCTCATCTTCATATCCTGGATATTAGATATCCAGGATCGGGGAGGCAAGGGGGTGCCACGCCATCGGACGGCCCACCACCCACCCGCAGCAACACCGCTCGCGCCCGGGCGCGGGCCCCCTTTCCCTGGTGACGTGCGCACCATCCTGTCGGCGGTACTCATCGTGCTCGTGGCCCTCCTGGTGCCCGCGAGCGCCGTCGCGTACTGGGCCGACCGCGAGCTGGGCGACGCCGACCGCTACACCGCCATCATGTCGCCCCTCGCCGAGAACCCGGACGTGCGGGGAGTCGTCGTCACCCAGGCCACCCGCGCCCTCGCCGGACAGATCGACGCCGGCCCCTTCCAGAGCGGGGTGGACGCGCTGCTCGGCGAAGCCCTGAACTCCTTCGCCCACACCCCCGCCTACCGGACCGCCTGGGACGCGGCCAACCGGGCTGCCCACGCCGCCTTCCTCGACGCGCTCACCACCGGCCACGGCGACGCCGTCACCATCGACATCGCTCCCGTCATCGCCCAGGTCAAGGGCGAACTCGTCGCCGACGACGTGCCCTTCGCCGACCACATCCCGGTGACCCACCTCTCCGTGAAGGTCATGGAGTACGACAACCTCGGCGCTCTCCGAACGGGGTTCCGCATGCTCCAGATGGCCGGCGTCTGGCTTCCCGTGCTAACCCTCGTCCTGGCCGTGGCGGCCATCGCCGTCGCCGTCCACCGGCGACGCGCCGTGATGGCCACCGGACTGGGGCTCGCGGCCGGCGCCGGACTGCTGTGGCTCGCCGTGGAGGTGTGCCGCCGCCTCACCCTGGACGATCTGCCCGCCGACATCGACCGGCCCGCCGCCGGAGCGGTGTACGACGCCCTCACCGCGTTCCTGCGCACCACCGCCTCGGTGGTGCTGGTGATCGGGCTCGCCGCCGCGCTGGCCGCATGGGTGATGGGCCGACTACGCCGCACCCCATAAGCTCGGAAGGTACCAACACGCGCAGAACGGCGCAGAAGAGCCCAGAAGAACCGATTCGCGAGCGACGGCACGGAAGCGGGATGAGCACCGAACGCACCGAACACATATCGTCGCGGCGAGCCCGGCACCTTCCGCTGGCTCCGCCCCCCTGGCTGCTCGGCGGGCTGAAGCCGAGCACCGCTCCGATCCCCCGGGCCGCCGTGGTGCGCGCGGCGGTCGCGCTGGCCGCCCCGCTCGCCGTCGGTTTCGCCCTGGACGAGCCCGAGTACGGCGCCCTCGCCTCCATGGGCGCCCTCTCCGGAGTCATCGGCGACACCGCCGACGCCTACCGGATGCGGGTCCTGAACATCGCCGTCCCGCAACTCCTCGGCGCCGTCGGCGTGGCGCTCGGAACCCTGGTCTTCGGGCACGGATGGCTGGCCGTCGGCGTGCTCACCCTCATCGCCCTGGTCTCCGGGATGATCTCCTCCATCGGCACGGTGGCCTCCGTGTCCGGACTGCTGCTCCTGCTCAACGCCGTGGTCGGCGCCGGGCTCCCGATGCCGCAGCCCTGGTGGGCGGCCCCGCTGCTGCTGAGCACGGGCGGACTGTTCGTGCTCGCGCTGACCCTGCTGGGCTGGCCGCTGCGCGGACGCCGGCCCGAGCGGGCGGCGGTCGCCGCCACCTACCGGTCCCTGGCCGACGCCCTGGAGGCCGCCGGTGGACCCGGCTCCCTCTACGACGAGCGCCGCCGCCAGGTCACCCAGGACCTGAACCAGGCCTACGACCTGGTGCTGGGCCGCCGGGCCAGGGTGCACGGGCGCAGCCCCTCGCTGGTGCGGATGCTGGCCCAGCTCAATGTGGTGATTCCGCTGGTGGAGTCCGCGCCCGCCGCGCACCTGCGCGGCCGGCCGCTGCCGCCCGAGATCCCGGCGGCCGTACGGGAACTGGCCGTCGCCGTCGAGGAGGGCCGCACCGGAACCCCCGTACTGGACCTGCCCGCCGCGCACACCCCTTCCGAACGGGCCGTGGACGGGGCCCTGCGCCACGCGGCGAGGGTCGTGTACCTCGCCGAACCGGAGTCCCCCCTAGGGCCCGGCGGCCCGGAGGGGACCCCGAACGTGGAGGACCGCCTCGGCCGGCCCGCCGCGCTGCGGGTGCGGGCCCGGCGGGCGGTGCACGACATGGCGCTGTCCGCGGCCTCCTGGCGGTACGGGCTGCGGCTCGCCCTGTGCATCGGGCTCGCGCAGTCGCTCGTCTCGGTGGTCGAGGTCGAGCGGTCCTACTGGGTCGCGCTGACCGTCACCTTCGTCCTCAAGCCCGACTTCGGCTCGGTGTTCTCCCGGGCCGTGCTGCGCGCGCTGGGCACCGCGGGCGGGCTGGTCATCGCGGCCGCCGTGCTCGCCGAGGTGCCGCGCGGCTGGTGGACCGTGCCCGTGATGATGGTGCTCGCCGCGCTGATCCCCGCCTTCTCCGTCAAGGGGTACGCCTTCCAGACCGCCGCGATCACCCCGGTGATCCTGCTGCTCTCGGACGTGCTCAACCACCAGGGCTTCGACCTGATCCGCCCGCGGCTGCTGGACAGCCTGATCGGCTGCGCCATCACCCTCGTCGCCGGTTACCTGCTGTGGCCCGAGAGCTGGCACACCCGGATCGGGGACCGGCTCGCCGACGCCGTGGACGACGCCGCCCGTTACGTGGAACGGTCCTTCGCCCCGCTCCCGGACGAGGCCGCGCGCGCCGCGGCACGGACCGCCCGCCTCCAGGCCCGGCGGCGCATCTACCGGGACCTGTCGGGCGTGCGCTGCGAGTTCCAGCGGGCGCTGACCGAGCCGCCTCCGACGGGGGCCCGGGCCGCCGCCTGGTGGCCGCTGGTGGTCGCCGTCGAGCGGATCGTGGACGCGACCACCGCCGCGCGGGTCCGGGTCGACCACGGCGCGGTGCCGCCTGCGGCGGGCGAGGTGGAGCGGATCGCGCGGCAACTGCGCGAGCTGGCCGAGCGGGTGCGCACCAGCACGACCCCGGTACGGGTCGACGCCGAGCCGGAGGGCGAGGAGTCGAGCGTCCTGGCCCCGGTCCACCAGGAACTGGCAGCAGCCCGCGCCATCGCCCAGCCCTAGTAGGCGTAGATGCTTCATGGTTCGAGGCCGGCAAATTCAGCCTCGCCGGCGCTTGAGGCGCGCGGTCCGGGGCCGAGCAAATCCAGCCTCGCCGGCGTTTGAGGCGCGGGGTCCGGGGCGGAGCCCCGGTGCGGCCGTCAGGCCGGTGCTCGGAGCGGGGCCGGTCCCTCGGATGGGCCTGTGTCCGGGCCGGGAGCCGCCCGGCGGGGGAGCATCGGAACATGCACCGCGCCCCGGCCCCGGCCGTAATGGCCCTCGCCGCCCTCCTCGCGGCCACCGCGGGTTGCGCCGACGTGGAGGGCCTGAAGAGCGAGGGCGACCTCGGCACGGTGCACGCCCCGAAGAGCCTGTGGAAGGACATCCGCCCCGCCCCGCCCGACCCGGACCAGAGGCCGGGCACCGCCACCGTGATCCCGGGTCTGCCCAAGGTGCCCGACCTGAACATGCGCGGCGTGAACGCGCTGGACGTCGTGCGGGCCGACATCACCTCCGCCACCGCCGGGGACGGCGGGACCGGACAGCTCGTGGACCCGCGGGCGATCCAGCGGCTCGCGCTCTGTACACAGGCTGTGGACGGCGGCGCCGACTGCCCGGTTCGTCCAGCGGTCCTGCACGACCTGACGGGCAACGGCCGGGAGGAGCTGATCACCGCCCTGGACATCGACGGCCGGCTCAGCGAGCTGCGCGTCTACACCGTCCGGGACGACGGGAGCATCGCCCGGATCCTGTCCCGGCGCGGCGTGCTGGAGGGCGTGGAGGTGGCCGCCGAGCACCTGGCGGTCCGCGAGCCGACGTCGAACCCCCAGTACGTCGCCATCTCCGACTACGTGTGGGACGAGAAGGCCGGGATCATGAACCTGACCCAGCTCACCCTCGACGAGTGCCCCGGCCTCACCGAGCTCCCGCCGGGCGGGGACGGCTCACGATGCGCGCGTTGAGCAGCCTGCGCTGGAAGATCGCCCTGACCACCATCGGGGTGTGCTGCATGGTCGCCGCCGTGCTGGGGATCCTGGTGCACAACGTCGTCGCCCGGCAGATCGTCGGGGAGGTCCGCAAGGAGGCGGCCGGGGAGCTGGACCACGCCCTCGGCCACTACGAGTACGGCACCGCGCACGGCGATGTGAACGCCGCCCTGGACCCGCCCGGCCTGCCCGGACGACTGCGCGGGCTCGTCGCGCGCGGGGAGACCGGCAGCATGGTCGGCGAGCAGAAGGGCGAGCCCGTCATGTGGGCGGCCGGACCCGCCGACGGCAAGGCCCTCGCGGTCTGGCTGCCGTACCGCAGCACCCGCGACCGGCTGCGGGACATCGACACCGCGATCCTCGCCTCCTCCGCGCTCGCGGCCGGAGTGGTGGCGCTGGCCGGGCTGTTCCTCGCCAACCGGATCAGCCGGCGGCTCGCGACCACGGCCGCCGTCGCGCGCCGGATCAGCGCCGGGGACCTGGACGCCCGGGTGGGGTTCCCGGCCGACGGGGGCGAGCCGGGGCCCAGCGGCTTCCGGGACGAGGTACGGGACGTGGCGCAGGCGCTGGACTCGATGGCCGGGTCGCTCCAGGACCGGCTGGAGGCCGAGAAGCGCTTCACCGCGGACGTCGCGCACGAGCTGCGCACCCCGCTCACCGGCTCGCTGGCCGCGGCGGCGCTGCTGCCCGAGGGCCGCCCCAAGGAGATGATCAACGACCGGCTCAAGGCCATGCACCTGCTGACCGAGGACCTGCTGGAGATCTCCCGGCTGGACTCGGGCGTCGAACGGGCCGACCTCGCCCGGGTGGAACTCGGCCGGGCGGTGGAGCGGGCCGTCGCGGGGACCGGACTGGCCGCCTCGGTACGGGTGGTCCGGGACGCGGTGGTGCTCACCGACCGCCGACGCCTGGACCGGATCCTGACCAACCTGCTGGTCAACGCCCACCATCACGGCCGGCCGCCGGTCGAGGTGACCGTCGAGGGCCCGGTGGTGGTGGTCCGCGACCACGGACCCGGCTACCCGCCCGAGCTGATCGAGCACGGCCCGCAGCGGTTCCGCACCGGAGACCCGGGGCGCGGGCGCGGCCACGGGCTGGGCCTGACGATCGTGGTGGGGCAGGCGGCGGTCCTGGACATCGCGCTGAGCTTCGCCAACGCGCCGGATGGGGGCGCGCTGACGACGCTCCGGCTTCCCGTCGGGCGGCTGCCGGACGGAGGTTGACCGGCCGGGGGGATGTTTCACGTGAAACATCCCGTGGGCCGGTCAACCGGGCGTGCTCATCGGGCGGATCAGACGCCGATGTTCTTGCCGTCCTTGCGCCAGACGGAGACGACGGCCGGGCGGACGATCTTGCCGGGGCCGTCGGGCCACACCGACTGCGGCTTCTCCACGGACGCGCCGTCGATCTCGCCCGGGTGCTGGACCGCCACCAGGACGCGCTTGTCCTGGACGATCGGGCCGCAGGTCTCGGCGCCGCGCGGGACGGTCAGGAACTGCTTCAGCTCGCCGCGGCGCTCACCGGCCGTCGCGACACCGAACAGGCCGTCGTGCGAGCCGAGCTGGTTGCCGTCCGTGGAGATCCACAGGTTGCCGTGCGGGTCGAAGGTGACGTTGTCCGGGCAGGAGATGGGGCTGACCTTGTCCTTCGGGAAGCCCGCGAAGTAGGTCGCCGGGTCGTTCGGGTCACCGGCGACCAGGAAGAGCCGCCAGGCGAAGCCGTCGCCGGCCGGGTCGTCGAAGTTCTCGGCGAGCTCCAGGATCTGGCCGTGCTTGTTGCCGTTGCGCGGGTTGGCCTCGTCGGCGGGGGCCTTGCCGGCGGCGCCGCGGTCCTTGTTGTTGGTCAGCGCCACGTAGACGCGGCCGGTGCGCGGGGAGGGCTCGACGTCCTCGGGGCGGTCCATCTTGGTGGCGCCCACCTTGTCGGCGGCCTGCCGCGTGAAGACGTACACCTCCTCGGCGGTCATGCCGGGGACGTGCGAGACGTTGCCCGTGGCCAGCTTGATCCACACGCCGGAGCCGTCGAACTGCTCGTCGGCGGGGAGCTTGCCCGTGCCGTCGACCTGCTCGGCCGGGGAGTCACCGGTGAGCTTGGCGACGTAGAGGGTGCCCTCGTCGAGCAGCGTGAGGTTGTGCTCCTTCGCCGCGCGCGAGCTGCCCTTCTTCATCTGCTTCGACGAGACGAACTTGTAGAAGTAGTCGAAGCGCTCGTCGTCGCCCATGTAGATGACCGGGCGGCCGTCCTGGGTCAGACGGGGCTGCGCGGCCTCGTGCTTGAAGCGGCCGAGCGCGGTGTGCTTGCGCGGGACGGAGTTCACGTCGTACGGGTCCAGCTCGACGACCCAGCCGTGGCGGTGCGACTCGTTGGGCTCCTGGGCCACGTCGAAGCGCTTGTCGAACCGCTCCCACTTGCGCTCGGAAGCGGCGCCGGTGACGCCGTAGCGCTTCAGGCGCGCGGCCTGGACGGGCTCGGTGACGCTGCCGCCGTTGGCGAAGTACTGGTTGAAGTTCTCCTCGCCGGACAGGATCGTGCCCCACGGGGTGGTGCCGCCGGCGCAGTTGTTGAGGGTGCCGAGCACCTTCGTGCCGGTGGGGTCGGCGGAGGTCTTCAGCAGGGCGCTGCCCGCCGCGGGGCCGGTCAGCCTGAACTCGCTGGTGGCGGTCAGGCGGCGGTTGAGCTGGTGGCGGCTGACGGCGGTCAGCTTGCCGCTGCGGTGGTCCTCCTGGACGACGACCACGGACAGGCCGTGCGCGGCCCAGGCGATCTCGACCTGCTCGCGGGTCGGGTTGGCCGGGTCGTACCCCTTGAACATGAGGACCTCGTCCGTGTACTCGTGGTTGGCCACGAGCAGCTGCTGGCGCTCGTAGTCGCCGCCGAGCGGGAGCAGGCTCAGGAAGTCGTTGTTGTAGCCGAACTGACCGGCCTGTGCGGCGGCGGTCTGCCGGTCGGGGTCGAAGCCCGGGGCACCCTTGATGATCGGGTCGCCCCAGCGGATGACCACGTTCTGTTCGTGGCCCTCGGGGACGGTGACCTTGTCGTCGGTGTTCGGCGCGACGGCCTTGAAGCGCAGGCCCCGAGCGGCCTCGCCACGGGAGCCGGAGCCGGAACCGGAACCGGAGCCGGCCGCCCCGGCCTCGCCGGCGGTCGCGGCGTTGGCGGTCTGACCCGGGCCGCTGAGGGCGACGGCAGTACCGGCGGCGGTGGCGACCGTCACGACGGCGGCGGAACGCAGCATCGAGCGGCGGGAGTACGCGCGGGCTATGACATCACCGACGTACTCGTTGTCGCTTGTGTTCGGCACCTCGTGGAAGCAGGCGTCGCCACAGCGGTAACGACAGGTGAGAGCGGAACGGCCGCTCCCATGCGGGTTGCCGATGAACGGCAGGAGCTTGCGCACGAGTGTCCTCCGAGTAGCTGCGTGGGCGCCGACAACCTGTCGGAACAATCCAGCCGCGACGCTAGGCCCGGGTTACGCCGAAGCGGCGGCGGAGGGATGAACGGTCGATGAACCGAGCGCGTCGGAGAGGCAGTTCGAGGGCGGTGTGCGGGCGTTCGGGAACCGGACACCACGAAAGGCGCCCCTGCCGAAGATCCAGCCGGGCGGCCGATAACCTTACGTGTCCACTCTGGGCAGGGATCATCCGCGCAGCACGGACAAATGACGCACGCACACATGCGAAAGGCCTGGCCCATGGGTATTCGGAGCTTGTTGCGCAAGGTGTTCGGACGGTCTGAGGAACCCGTTCCCGACACTACGGACGCCCCTTCGGCCGCTGTCCCCAACCAGACGGAACGCACGCCCCTGGACGTGGCGGCCGAACTGGTGGCGGCGTCCTTCGACAACCCCACGGTTCCACCGCAGTCCGCTCCGCGGGACCGCGAACCCGGCACGGTCCTCACGGCCCCCGTCACCCCGGTGACGGACCCCACGGTCCCGGAGGCCCGCCGGTCCCCTGCCGCGTCGCCTGCGGCGAAGCCCGGCGGGAAAAACCCCTCGCCCGCGCCGGCCGAGGCCACCCCGCCTGCGGCGGTGCCGGACACCGCACCCGAGCCGGAGGCCGTCGCTGCGGAGGCCGCCGAGCCGGTTGCCACCGAGGCCACGACCACTGCGCCCGAGGCGGAGCCGCTGGCCGCCGAGGCCACCGCGCCGGTGGCGCACGCCACCACGGCTGCGCCGCAGCCCGAGGCCGATGCGCCGCAGGCGCAGGACGAGCCCCTGGCCGACGTGGCCGCGCCCGAGCCGGAGCAGCCCGAGGCTGACGCGCCCCAGGCGGCGGAGACGCCGGCCGCCGAGACCACCACGCCGGAGGCGGAGCAGCCCGAGGCGGAGCAGCCCGAGGCCGATGCGCCGCAGGCGCAGGACGAGCCGCTGGCCGCCGAGGGCGACGGGACCGCGACGGAGGCGGGAGGGCCGGCGCAGGGGGTGGCGGTGGTGCGGCGGCGGGCGCCCGAGGTGCTCGCCGCGTACAAGGCCGCCGGCCAGGTGCTGCGCGGCAAGGGGAAGGCCGGGGCGCGGGCCAAGGTGTATCTCGTCCTGGACCGGTCCGGGTCGATGCGCGGGTTCTACAAGGACGGCAGCGCCCAGTACCTCGCCGACCACGCCCTCGCCCTCTCCGCGCACCTCGACGACGAGGCGACCGTGCACACCGTGTTCTTCTCCACGGACGTGGACGGCACCTCCGAGCTCACCCTCGACGGCCACGACGCGGCCTGGGTCGAGGCCCGCCACGCCGAGCTCGGCCGGATGGGCCGGACCAGCTACCACGTGGCTGTCGAGGCCGTCCTGGAGCGCTACCAGAAGGACGGCGGCGAGGGCCCGGCCCTGGTCGTCTTCCAGACCGACGGCGCCCCCGACAACCGCCAGCCCGCCCGGCAGGCGCTGACCGAGGCCGCCACCACCGCTCCGGGCATCCACTGGCAGTTCGTCGCCTTCGGCGACCACGACGCCAAGGCCTTCGACTTCCTGCGCAAGCTGGACGCCGAAAACGCCGGCTTCTTCCACGCCGGCCCCGCCCCCCGCGAGCTGTCCTCCGCCGCCCTGATCAAGGGCATCCTGGACCGCTTCTAGTACGTGCACGACCGAAGGGCCCGGGATCAGCCGATCCCGGGCCCTTCGTCACAGCGCTTCCCGCGATTACCGCGCGGCGTCCGGGTGGACGGCCTCGGTGATCGGCCTGGCCTCCGCCGGCTTCGTCTCCACCGGCCCCCGCAGCGCGATGTTCAGCTCGCGCAGACGGGACTCCTCCAGCACCGTCGGCGCGCCCATCATCAGGTCCTGCGCGTTGCCGTTCAGCGGGAAGGCGATCGTCTCGCGGATGTTCGGCTCGTCGGCCAGCAGCATCACGATGCGGTCCACGCCCGGGGCGATGCCACCGTGCGGCGGGGCGCCGAGGCGGAAGGCCTTCAGCATGCCCTTGAACTCGCGCTCGACCGTCTCGGCCTCGTAACCGGCGATCTCGAAGGCCTTCAGCATGACCTCGGGCTCGTGGTTGCGGATGGCGCCGGAGGACAGCTCGATGCCGTTGCAGACGATGTCGTACTGCCACGCCAGGATGTCGAGCGGGTCCTTCTCCTCCAGGTCCTTCATGCCGCCCTGCGGCATGGAGAAGGGGTTGTGGGAGAAGTCGATCTTGCCGGTCTCCTCGTCCTTCTCGTACATCGGGAAGTCGACGATCCAGCAGAAGCGGAAGACGTTCTCCTCGAACTGGCCGGCGCGCTTGGCGGCCTCGACCCGGACCGGGCCCATGATCTTGGAGACCTCGTCGAAGTCACCCGCGCCGAAGAACACCGCGTGGCCGGGGACCAGGCCCAGGCGCTCGGTGAGGACCTTGACGTTCTCCTCGGTGAGGAACTTCGCGATCGGGCCGCTCAGGGCACCGTCCTCGCCCACCCGCACCCAGGCCAGGCCCTTGGCGCCCAGCGAGATCGCGTACTCGCCGAGGCCGTCGAAGAACTTGCGCGGCTGGCCGGCGGTGTCCGGGACGGCCAGGGCGCGCACGTGCTTGCCGGCGAAGGCCTTGAACTCCGAGCCCTCGAACACGTCGGTGATGTCGACGAGCTCCAGCTTGGCGCGCAGGTCGGGCTTGTCGTTGCCGTACTTCATCATCGACTCGCGGAACGGGATCCGCGGGAACGGCGAGGTGACCTCGCGGCCCTGGCCGAACTCGGTGAAGAGCTCGGTCATCAGGCGCTCGATCGGCTGGAAGACGTCCTCCTGCTCGACGAAGGACATCTCCACGTCGAGCTGGTAGAACTCGCCCGGCGAGCGGTCGGCGCGGGCGTCCTCGTCGCGGAAGCAGGGCGCGATCTGGAAGTACCGGTCGAAGCCGGAGATCATCAGCAGCTGCTTGAACTGCTGCGGGGCCTGCGGCAGGGCGTAGAACTTGCCCGGGTTCAGGCGGGACGGCACCACGAAGTCACGGGCGCCCTCGGGGGAGGTCGCGGTGAGGATCGGGGTCGCCATCTCGTTGAAGCCGAGGGCCACCATCTTGGAGCGGATCGAGGCGATGACGGCCGACCGCAGCATGATGTTGCGGTGCATGCGCTCGCGGCGCAGGTCGAGGAAGCGGTACTCCAGACGCCGCTCCTCGTTCACACCGTCGTCCGTGTTGATCGTGAAGGGCAGCGGGCCGGCCGCGCCGAGCACCTCGACCTCGGAGACCTCGATCTCGATCTCGCCGGTGGGCAGCTCGGGGTTGACGTTGTCCGCGCCGCGGGAGACGACCTTGCCGTCGACGCGGACGACGGTCTCCTTGGTGACGCTGCTGAGCGCCTCGTTCGCGGCGGTGCCGGGCCGGGCGACGAGCTGCGTGATGCCGTAGTGGTCCCGCAGATCGATGAAGAGGATGCCGCCCAGGTCTCGACGGTTGTGCAGCCAGCCGCTCAGCCGGACGTCGGCGTTGACGTCAGAAGCGCGGAGCTCGCCGCAGGTGTGGGACCTGTACCGATGCATCAGTCATCCAGTTCTACGCGATACCAGGGTGGATTCAACCCTCACAAGGTTACCGTCCGGAAGCGTGGCAGGTCGGGCACTCCCGCCAGCCTGCGCAAACGCGCCCGGGAGCCCGCGCGGAACGCGCCCGGGAGGCGCCCCGAAGCCGGCGGAGAACGCGCCCGGCAGCACCCGGCGAACAGGCACGTCGGTGGGATGAGCTGTAAAGATGACCGGGTGCGCACCGAGGACGTGCTGGCCGCCATCGCGACGGGCCTGTGGCGATGGGACAACGCCTCCGGGACGGTCACCCTCGACAGCGAGGCCGCCCGGCTCCTCGGGCTGCCCGCCGAGCCCGTGGTGCTGCCCGAGGTGTCCGTACGGTCCCGCTTCCACCCGGTGGACTGGAACGAGATCAACGGGATCGTGAACATGGCCGTCGCCGAGGGCACCCTCGCCGAGGCCCGGCTCCGGATCATGGACGTGGACGGGCGCGTCCTGCGGACCGTACGCAGCCGCTCCAAACCCCTGGAGAACCGGGCGGCCGACGGGACCCTGGACTACGAGCTGATCGGCACCATCCAGGAGATCGCCGAGCCGCAGCCCGGCACCACGGCCGCGCACACCCCGATCACCGGCGACTGGCGGCGCTCCCGCGAGGCCTTCCTGCTGGACGCGGGGCGGGCGCTGGCGGAGGCGCGGTCCACGGCGGAGGTGCTCCGGGTCGCCGCCTCGCTGTCCATGCCGGGCTTCAACCCGGACGGGCTGGCCGTCTTCGGCGTGGCCGGGGACCGGCTGTCGATCATCGGGCACCACGGGCACGATCCGGGGGACGAGGGCCCCTTCGCGGACATGCCGCTGGAGACGGACTACCCGGCCGCCGAGGTCGTGCGCACCGGCCGGGCGATCTACCTGCCCACCCCCGAGGACTACAAACGGCGCTTTCCGGCCACCTGGCCGCTCGCCCAGCGCTTCGGCCGGGTGTCCTGGGCCTTCCTGCCGCTGATCGTGGCCGGGCGGACGATGGGCGCCTGGATGGCCGCCTTCAAGCAACCGGCGTCCTTCTCCCCCGACGAGCGGTCCGTCCTGACGACCGTGGCCCGGATGCTGGCCCAGGCGCTCCAGCGCGCCGGGGTGGCCGAATCCGAGCGGGAACTCACCACCGGCCTGCAACGGTCGATGATGCCGCAGCTGGGCCCGGAGATCCCCGGCATGCGGATCGCGGCGCGCTACGTCCCGACCGGCGGCGGGCTCCAGGTGGGCGGCGACTGGTACGACATGATCCCGCTGCCCTCGGGCAGGTTCGCGCTGGTCATCGGCGATGTGCAGGGACACGACGTCCGGGCGGCCGGGCTGATGGGCCAGCTGCGGATCGCGGTACGGGCGTACGCGTCCGAGGGGCACCGCCCGGACGCGGTGCTCTCCCGCGCCTCCCGCTTCCTGGCCGGGCTGTGCTCCTCGCAGGAGTCCGGCGGCCCGGACCGGGGCCCTGACGGAGGCCCGGACGGGGCCCTTGACGTGCCTCCGGGCGCAGACCCGGGCGAGGACCCGGACTTCCAGAGCCCGCGGTTCGCGACCTGCCTGTACGTGGAGTGCGACCCGAAGACCGGAATGCTGGAGGTGGCCCGCGCCGGCCACCCCGATCCCGCGATCCGGATGACGGACGGCACCGTCCTGATGCGCCCCACCGCGGGCGGGCTCCCCCTCGGGATCGTCCCCGACACCGACTACCCCACCACCCGGTTCACCCTGGAACCGGGCGAGACGATGATGCTCTGCACCGACGGGCTCATCGAGACCGGCGGGCACGACCTGGACACCGGCTGGGCGCGGCTGCGCGCGGTCCTGGAGTCCGACACGCACGCGCCCGGGAGCCCCGGGGCGGGCCGGGCCGCCGAGGAGGGACGGCTCGCGCCGTTCGAGCCCCCGCACCTCGAACGCCTCGCCGACCTGCTGGTCCAGGCCGTGCACGGGCCGTCCTCGCACCACACCACCGGCCCGCTGGCCGACCGCCGCGAGGACGACATAGCGGTGCTGCTCCTGTGCCGCGAGGGCGAGGGCTGCGGCTGCGGCACCCCGCTGACGCACCCCGCCCGCCCGGCGCGCCGCACGGTCCTGACCGTGGCCCAGGCGGAACCGGAACGGATCGCGGGCGCGCGGCGGCAGGTGCGGGAGCTGCTGCACGACTGGGCCGACGCCGATCAGGTGGACTCGGCGGTGCTGATGGTCTCCGAGATGGTGACGAACGTACTGACGCACACCGACGGCGACGCCCTCCTGGCGGCGGAGGCGGTGGGCGAGCTCGGCGCGCGCCGGCTGCGCGTCGAGGTCGCGGACGCGAGCGACGAGCTCCCGCACAAGCGCCACCCGGGCGAGATGTCCTCCAGCGGCCGCGGCGTGCTGCTGATGGAGATGCTGGCCGATACCTGGGGCGTGGACCCGCGGGGCGAGGGCAAGTCGATCTGGTTCGAGCTGCACGAGCAGTCGAAGGCGGACCCCGACCCGGTGCTCTGAGCGCCGGGCGGGGCGGGCGGGCCGTCATGGTGATCGTGATTGGATACGGACGTGCCCCCTCCACTCCTGCCGGAGCCCGTACGGCGGCTCGCCGCCTGGTGCGCCGTCGCCCTGCTCGTGACCGCCGTCCTAGCCGTCGCCGTGTGGCTGTGCGTCGTCTTCCAGACGGCGGTCACGCCCGTCCTGCTGGCCGTTCTCGGTACGGCCCTGCTCGGGCCGATGCACCGGCGTCTGGTCCGCATGAAGGTGAACCGCTCGCTCGCCGCGGCCCTCACCTGCCTCGCGGTGGTCGCCGTCGTCGGCGGGGCGGCGTACGTCGTCGGCCTCGCGCTCATCGAGACCGGCGATCAGATCGTCGACGCGCTGCGGCGGGCCGGCGCGACCCTCACCGAGCACCTCGGGGCGGTGGGCACCTCGCTGGAGGACATCACCGCGAACTCCAAGGACCTGCTCACCAAGTTCGGCAGTACGGCCGCGTCGGGCGTGGTCGCCGGGCTCAGCGTGGTGGGTTCGGTGATCGCGATGGCCCTGCTCGCGCTGGTCCTGATCTTCTTCTTCCTCCGCGACTCCGACCGGGCCGTGGGGACGCTGCGCTCGCTGGTCCCGAGCCGCTCCGGCGACCTGATGGAGGCCATGGGGAGGCGCGCCTTCGAGGCCGTCGAGGGCTTCATGCGCGGGACCACCTTCGTGGCCCTGGTCGACGGCGTGCTGATCGGCGTGGGCCTGCTGATCCTCGACGTGCCGGGCGCGCTGGGGCTGGCCGCCCTGGTCTTCGTGACCGCCTACATCCCCTACCTCGGCGCGTTCCTCTCGGGCGCCGTGGCGGTGCTCGTGGCCTTCGCCGACCGTGGCTGGGCCATCGGGCTGTGGGCGCTGGGCCTGGTGCTGCTGGTCCAGATGATCGAGGGGTACGTGCTCCAGCCCGTGGTGCAGAGCCGCACGGTGCAGATGCATCCGGCCGTGGTGATGCTGGCCATCACCGCCGGGGCGAGCGTCGCCGGGATCCTGGGGATGCTGCTGGCGGTACCGCTGACCGCGGCCGTCTTCGGGGTGATCTCGGAGCTGCGGGCCCGGTACGCCGCCGAAGCGGCGCCCGGACCCGTGGGTCCTGTCTAGTGCTGTGACCGGGTTACGCGGTTACGCGGTTACGCGCTCCCGTACGGTCAGTCGGCGTCGGGCTCGCCGGTGCCCCGGTGACCGAGCCCGGTCCGGGCGGTGGTCGGGATGGTGCCCAGCCGGCCCGCCTGGAAGTCGTCGAAGGCCTGCTGGAGCTCGTGCTGGCTGTTCATGACGAACGGCCCGTAGTGCGCCATCGGCTCCCGGATCGGACGGCCGCCGAGGAGCACGACCTCCAGGTCGGGCGCGTTGGAGTCCTGCGACTCGTCCGCCCGCACCGTGAGCGAGCCGCCCTCGCCGAAGACGGCCGTCTGCCCGGTCCGGACGGGCCGGCGGTCCTCGCCGACCGACCCGCGGCCGGCCATGACGTACGCCAGGGCGTTGAAGTCCTCGCGCCACGGCAGGGTGATCTGCGCACCCGGCGTGACGGTCGCGTGGATCATCGTGATCGGGGTGTGGGTGATGCCCGGCCCCTGGTGGCCGTCGAGCTCACCGGCGATCACGCGCAGCAGGGAGCCGCCGTCCGGGGTGGTCAGCAGCTGGACCTGGCCGCCGCCGATGTCCTGGTAGCGCGGGGGCATCATCTTGTCGGAGGCCGGGAGGTTCACCCACAGCTGGAGGCCGTGGAAGAGCCCGCCGCTGACGACGAGGGCCTCCGGCGGGGCCTCGATGTGCAGGAGGCCCGAACCGGCGGTCATCCACTGGGTGTCACCGCCGTTGATGACTCCGCCGCCGCCGTTGCTGTCCTGGTGGACGAAGGTTCCGTCGATCAGATACGTGACGGTCTCGAAGCCGCGGTGCGGGTGCCAGGGGGTGCCCTTGGGCTCGCCCGGCGCGTACTCCACCTCGCCCATCTGGTCCATCATGATGAACGGGTCGAGGTACTGGTAGTTGATCCCGGCGAACGCGCGGCGCACCGGGAATCCCTCGCCCTCGAACCCACCGGGAGCGGAGACGACGGCCAGCACCTTGCGCGCGACGGCCGCCTGCGGCTCGGCCACTCGCGGGAGGGTCAACGGGTTCTCAACAGTCACTGCGGGCATGATCAGGACCTCCTTCTGCTTCGAGTTTAGTTGAAACTCGAACTTTCTGCCACACCCGCCAGAACAGCGGAGCCCCGGAGGAAATTTCCTCCGGGGCTCCGGGTGGTCCTGCCTGCGGTTTCCTACCAGGCCGTTGTCCGGTCGCCGCTACGACCAGAACTCGTCGTACGCCTTCTGGTCGGACCACAGCCCCCAGGCTTCGGTGATCCGGCCGTCCTGGATGTGGAAGATGATCGTCTCGTCCATGTCGAGCTCTTTGCCCTCGCGTGAGGCCGTGACGTGGAGCAGGGCGACCGTGTGCCGGTCGTTGGCGAGCACATCGTGAAGACGGGGGCGATAGGTGCCGCCGGTCAGCTCGAATTCCCGTTGGAACAGGGCGAACGAGGCCTCGCGGCCCTGGTAGTCGCCCGCCAGCGGGCCGTGGCCGCCGAGATGCCACACCACATCCGGGTGGAACACCTCCGCCAGCGCCTCCATGTCGCCGGCCGAAAACGCCTCCAGAGCCCGGTGGAATACCCCGATGTTCGGGTGCTCGGCCATCGCAGCCTCCTTTGATCCCTACGAACGTAGGGAGGATCCGGCCGGAGGGACTCAGGCACACCGGCTTCACCGGCCCCGCCACCTGATCGGACGCCCGGCCCTCCGAGCCGTCCGCGCAGCTGTGACGTCTAGCCGTACATGCGGCGCATGGCGAAGTCGACCATCTGCTCGACCGCCTTCGCGTCGAAGACCATCCGGTGGTCGCCCTCCATGTCGAGGACGAAGCCGTAGCCGGTCGGCAGCAGGTCGATCACCTCGGCGCCGGTGATCACGAAGTACTTGGACTCCTTGCCGGCGTACCGGCGCAGCTCCTTGAGCGTGGTGAACATGGGGATGACCGGCTGCTGCGTGTTGTGCAGCGCCAGGAATCCGGGGGTTTCGCCGCGCGGGCAGTAGACCTTCGACCCGGCGAAGATCTGCTGGAAGTCCTCGGCGGCGAGCTGCCCGGTGGTGAAGGCCCGTACCGCGTCCGCGAGGGAGGGCGGGGACGGCTCGGGGTACAGCGGCTGCTGAGGCTGCTGCGCGTAGCCCTGCGGGGGCTGCGCGTACTGCTGCTGGGCGCCCGGGTTCTGGTCGTAGCCGTACATGGGCCGAAGCCTACCGAGGCCTCGGCCGGCCGGGCGCGCGGTTACCGGTCAGCTTGCCTTGACGGCGGCGACGAAGGGGGCCCAGGCCGCCGCCGACAGCACGAGGACGGGCCCGTCCTCGACCTTGGAGTCCCGGACGGGCACGATCCCGGTCAGGCCGTCCGCGACCTCAACGCAGAGGCCCTCAGTGGCCGTGCTGTAGCTGCTCCTCCGCCAGGCGAGTGCGCTCACGTCGACGTGCATGGGTGCCATTGCCGTAGTCCTCCGCTGCCGCCTCGATCATTTTCAGAGACGCCTCCGGCGGCAGGGCGGCCGCCCGGAGGCGGTTGTACGCCTGCTGGTACTGCCTAACGATGCCCGGATCGTCGATGATCTGGCCGCTGTACATGCCCTCCGTGTACATGACCGGCGAGGCGTCGCTGAAGCTCATGAGGAACGTCGACCCCATCATGAACGGGTGCGCCCCGGCGTTACACGGAAGGATCTGTGGAATGTAACGACGGCGACGCGCAACAGCCGCCACGTGGGCCAACTGCTCCGCCATGAGCTGGTCTCCGACGATGGACTGCCGAAGAATCGACTCGTGGAAGACGACCCACGACGCCGGCCCCTCAGGCTCTTCGAAGACCCAGGCGCGCGCACGCCGCGCGGCGACCTTCCGCTGGACCTCCGCCTCATCGTCCGTGGGGCTGAAAGCATGGATGATCTCCCGGATGTAGGGCTCCAGTTGCAGGGGACCGGGGATGAGCATGGGAGACCATTCCTCAAGGTCTCGGGCTTGCGCCTCCATTTCCACAGCGTCCGCGAAGTACGGCGCGTACAGGCTGGTGCGGGCCTTGCGGACGTCCTCGCAGCGCCGTGCGAAGAACCCATCGGTTTCCAGCACCTGGTCAATGTGCCGCGCCAGGTCCAGCGGCATCCGCCGATGGCCGCGCTCGATCTCGCTCAGGTAGCTGACCCCGTAGAAGCTGCCCTCCACTGTCTGCTGAAGCGTGCGCCCCGCCGCCTCCCGCTTCCAGCGCAGCTCCTTGCCGTAGAAGGCAGGGACGCTTGCCGAACCGTCAATCTCCTTGCGTGCGGCCACTATCGCCCGCCCTTCCACACCTCGTGCCGTGGAACAGAAACCCTTCCCACGCTACGCCGACCCGCGCCAGCCTGTGAGCAGTTCGTCACAGTCAGTCCACGCAAGAAAGGCGCCCCTATGAGCGATCACGCCCACGACCGCGAGGCCATCGACGCCCTCAACCACCTCCGCGCAGCCCTCGCAGCGCAAGGAATCACCCTCCCCTCCCTCGACCTCCACCTCCCCTCCTACGCCAGTAGCCACCGCACCCCGCCCCTCATCGCCCTCGGCAACTGCAACGTCGCCACCGCGCGGCTCCTCACGGCCGCCCTGGCCGAGCGGTGAACGCCCTCACCATCCACCTGCTCGCCGCCGCCAAGGCCGCACCCCTCCTCCGTCACGCCGTGCGCGAGCACCTCGGCTCCGACAGATCACCCGACGCCGAGCTGTGCGTCAGCGAGCTGCTGAGCAACGTGATCACCCACCTCGGCGAAGGCAGCCCGTCACCCTGCGGATCACCGGAAGGGCAACTCGTACGCGGGTCGAGCTCACCGATCCCGATCCGCGCGCGTGGCCGGAGCTGCGGCAGGCCACCGACGCAGACGAGTCCGGGCGCGGGCTCGCCCTGCTCGACGCCGTGGCCCTGCGCTGGGGAGTCGACCAAGGCCCCGGACCAAGACCGTCTGGTGCGAGCTTTGACCCTGGTCACAGTCGGCTCGGAAGGGTTGCTGTTATTACCGGCGGGTAGCATCATTACGTTACCGATTGGTATGTACGAGGAACCTGTCTCCCCGAGCCTTAACGGAGCCGTCGCCATGGGGCACTACAAGTCGAATCTCCGCGACATCGAGTTCAACCTCTTCGAGGTGCTCGGCCGCGACAAGCAGTACGGCACCGGTCCGTTCGAGGAGATGGACACCGAGACCGCCAAGAGCGTCCTGTCCGAGATCGCCCGCCTCGCCGAGAACGAGCTGGCCGAGTCCTTCGCGGACGCCGACCGCAACCCGCCGGTCTTCGACCCGGCCACCAACACCGCGCCGGTCCCGGCCTCCTTCAAGAAGAGCTACGAAGCCTTCATGGACTCGGAGTACTGGCGCCTGGGCCTGCCCGAGGAGATCGGCGGCACCACCTCGCCCCGCTCCCTCATCTGGGCCTACGCGGAGCTGCTGCTCGGCTCGAACCCGGCCGTCTGGATGTACTCCTCCGGCCCGGCGTTCGCCGGCGTCCTCTTCGAAGAGGGCAACGAGGCGCAGAAGAAGATCGCCCAGATCGCCGTCGAGAAGCGCTGGGGCTCCACCATGGTCCTCACCGAGCCGGACGCCGGCTCGGACGTCGGCGCCGGCCGCACCAAGGCCGTCCAGCAGGCCGACGGCTCCTGGCACATCGAGGGCGTGAAGCGCTTCATCACCTCCGGTGAGCACGACATGGAGGAGAACATCCTCCACTACGTCCTCGCGCGCCCCGAGGGCCACGGCCCCGGCACCAAGGGCCTGTCCCTCTTCCTCGTCCCGAAGTTCCACTTCGACTGGGAGACCGGCGAGCTGGGCGAGCGCAACGGCGTCTACGCCACGAACGTCGAGCACAAGATGGGCCTCAAGGCCTCCAACACGTGCGAGATGACCTTCGGCGACCAGCACCCCGCCAAGGGCTGGCTGATCGGTGACAAGCACGACGGCATCCGCCAGATGTTCATGATCATCGAGTTCGCCCGGATGATGGTCGGCACGAAGGCCATCGCCACCCTCTCCACCGGCTACCTGAACGCGCTGGAGTACGCCAAGGAGCGCGTGCAGGGCCCGGACCTCGCGAACTTCATGGACAAGACCGCGCCCAAGGTCACCATCACGCACCACCCCGACGTGCGCCGCTCGCTCATGACGCAGAAGGCCTACGCCGAGGGCATGCGCGCCCTCGTCCTCTACACGGCCTCCGTGCAGGACGAGATCCAGGTCAAGCAGGCCGCGGGCGAGGACGCCTCCTCCCTCGTCGGCCTCAACGACCTGCTCCTGCCGATCGTGAAGGGCTACGGCTCGGAGAAGTCGTACGAGCAGCTCGCGCAGTCCCTGCAGACCTTCGGCGGCTCCGGGTACCTCCAGGAGTACCCGATCGAGCAGTACATCCGCGACGCCAAGATCGACACCCTCTACGAGGGCACGACGGCCATCCAGGGTCAGGACTTCTTCTTCCGGAAGATCGTCCGCGACCAGGGCGCCTCGCTGAACGTGCTCTCCGAGACGATCAAGAAGTTCCTGGCCGAGGCCGTCGGCGGCGAGGAGCTGGCCGGTGCCCGCGACGCGCTCGCCAGGGCCGCCGTGGACCTGGAAGCCATCGTCGGCCAGATGATCGTCGACCTCACCGCCACCGGCGAGGACGTCAAGAACATCTACAAGGTCGGCCAGAACACCACCCGCCTGCTGATGGCGTCCGGTGACGTGGTCGTCGGATACCTGCTGCTCAAGGGCGCCGCCGTGGCCGCCGAGAAGCTGGCGGGCGCCTCCCCGAAGGACGTCCCCTTCTACACCGGCAAGATCGCCGCCGCGAAGTTCTTCGCGGCCGAGGTCCTCCCGGGCGTCTCGGTCCAGCGCCAGCTGGCCGAGGCCGTCGACAACTCCCTCATGGAGCTCGACGAGGCCGCCTTCTAGGCCGCGCCGCCGCATCCGTACATCCAGCGGCCGGGTCCTCCGCACGGGGGCCCGGCCGCTGGTGTACCAGCGGTTTTCTTCCGTTGTCGGTCGTTCATGGGACGCTCGTACGCATGAGTCCACAGGATCAGCACGGCAGCAGGGGGTACTCCGTCCCGACCGGACGGCCGTACGCCCTCAAAGAGCTGCAGGCGAGCCTGGGCAGCCTCGGCGACCACCTGCGGGAGCTGTACGACGGCGCCCACCCCGCCGAGTACGACGCGATAGCCGACGCCCTGTACGTGGCCTTCCAGACCGCCGCCGGGCTGGCCCCCGCCAGGAGCTACACGGGCTGCCCCGAGCACCCCAACGGCGCGCTGGACCCCGAGGCGCCCGACGGCTGGGGCCGCTGCCTCATCTGCAACGACCGGCGGCGCCTCGGGCGGCGGCTCCAGGGCGGCCGCGCGGCCGGCCCCGCCGCGGAGCAGCGGCGCCTCGGCTACCCGGTGCCCGAGGGCCCGTACACGCTCCAGGCGCTGCGCGCGTGCGTGCGTACCGTCGAGGACCAGCGCTTCCACCTCGGCCTGTCCTCCCCCGCGGAGGACTTCGTCCGCATCGCCGACGACCTGCACCGCGCCTTCATCGTCGCCCGCGAGCTGTCCCGGCCGCGCAACGCCTCCGGCTGCTCCGAACACCCCGGTGCCCCCATCGACCCCGACGCGCCCCCCGGCGAGGCCTGTATCTTCTGCGCCGGACGCAAGAGACGCGCGCAGCGCTCCCCGCAGACCCCGGAGATGCTCCCGCGCATCCGCCGGGGCGAGCGCAGGCAGCTGCAACGCCGATTCGAGCGCCCGCCGGGCTGAGAATCGACGGGACCGCAGATCACCCACCGTGCGGACCCTGACCTTCGGCCATCCGCCGCAGTCCGGCCATGGCGAACACGACCGTCGTTAAGGTGAACCACATGAGCTCTCCCGCCCGCTTCGACCGCGGCCACACCGACGACCTGATGACCTATCTGACGGCCAGTCCGTCGCCGTACCACGCCGTGGCCAACGCGGCCGAGCGGCTGGAGAAGGCAGGCTTCAGGCAGTTGTCGGAAACGGACGCCTGGGATGCGAGCACCGGGGGCAAGTTCGTGCTCCGCGGCGGTGCGCTCATCGCCTGGTACGTCCCGGAGGGCGCGGCCTCGCACACCCCCTTCCGGATCGTCGGCGCGCACACCGACTCCCCCAACCTGCGGGTCAAGCCGCTGCCGGACACGGGCTCGCAGGGCTGGCGGCAGATCGCCGTCGAGATCTACGGCGGCACCCTGCTCAACACCTGGCTGGACCGGGACCTGGGCCTGGCCGGGCGGCTGACCCTGCGCGACGGCAGCGAGCGCCTGGTGAACGTGGACCGCGCGCTGCTGCGCGTGCCCCAACTGGCCGTGCACCTGGACCGGTCGGTGAACAGCGACGGCCTCAAGCTCGACAAGCAGCGGCACATGCAGCCGATCTGGGGTCTGGGCGAGGTGCAGGAGGGCGACCTGATCGCCTTCCTGGAGGAGGAAGAGGGCCTGGAGCAGGGCTCGGTGGCCGGCTGGGACCTGATGGTCCACTCCATCGAGCCGCCCGCGTACCTGGGCCGCGACCGCGAGCTGGTGGCCGGCCCGCGCATGGACAACCTGGTGTCGGTGCACGCGGGGATCGCGGCGCTGGCGGCGGTGTCCGGCGCCGAGAAGCTCGACCACATCCCGGTGCTGGCCGCCTTCGACCACGAGGAGAACGGCTCGCAGTCGGACACCGGCGCGGACGGCCCGCTGCTGGGGAACGTGCTGGAACGTTCAGTCTTCTCGCGCGGGGGCTCGTACGAGGACCGCGCGCGGGCCTTCGCGGGCACCATCTGCCTGTCCTCGGACACGGGGCACGCCGTGCACCCCAACTACGCGGAGCGGCACGACCCCTCGCACCACCCGCGGGCCAACGGCGGCCCGATCCTGAAGGTCAACGTCAACCAGCGGTACGCGACGGACGGCAGCGGGCGCGCGGTGTTCGCGAGCGCGTGCGAGCGGGCCGGCGTGCCGTGGCAGACCTTCGTCTCCAACAACTCGATGCCGTGCGGCACGACGATCGGCCCGATCACGGCCGCCCGCCACGGCATTCAGACCGTGGACATCGGCGTCGCGATCCTCTCGATGCACAGCGCCCGCGAACTGTGCGGCGCGGACGACCCGTTCCTGCTGGCGAACGCCCTGGTGGCCTTCCTGGAGGGCTGAGCCCAGCTGAGCCCCCCAGGACGGCGGCACGTCACCCCTCGTCGTCCATCCCGGCGAGGACGAGGGGCAGCCGGGTCGCGCCACCGGAGGTGACCGTCACCGGCACCCCCCAGTCCTGCTGGTGGACGTGGCAGGCCGGGTACTCGTTCGACGGGTCGTCGTCGCAGGACGCCGCCATCGCGGAGACGTGCAGGACGCCCTCCGTGACGTCCTGGTTCAGCGCGAGCTCCCGGAACAGATCGGTCCCGGCGCCCTCGCCCGCCGTGAGGAGCTCGGGCGGGGTCGAGGAGACGAGCAGCCTGGTCGACGGTCCGTAACGGGTGTCGAGCTTCTGCCCGCTCGGAGCCCGGAAGACCACGTCCAGCCGGAGCGTGCCGGGTGCCACCTCGGTGGCGGCCCGCTGCGTGCGGTGGGCCACGGACTCGACCCGTACGGCCTCCTCCGGGAGCCGCAGCCGGGTCAGGCGGTGCCGGGCGGACTCGACGACCACGATGTCCTCACCCACCAGCACGGCGTCGCTGGGCTCGCGCAGATCGGTGGCCAGCGTGGAGACCTCCCCGGTGGCCGGGTCGTAGCGGCGCAGCGCGTGGTTGTACGTGTCGCACACCGCGACCGAGCCGTCGGGCAGGGCGGTGACCCCGAGCGGGTGCTGGAGCAGGGCCTGGCCCGCGTCCCCGTCCCGGTGCCCGAAGTCGAAGAGCCCGGTGCCGACCGCGGTGCGGATCGCGTAGCCGTCGGGGGTGTCCTCGACGTACCGCAGGGCGCTGGTCTCGGAGTCGGCGATCCACAGCCGGTCCCCGGCGGCCGCGAGCCCGGACGGCTGGGCGAACCACGCCTCGGCGGCGGGCCCGTCGAGCAGGCCCTCGTTGGTCGTCCCGGCCGCGAGCCCCACGGTGCCCGCCTCCGGGTCCCAGGTCCACAGCTGGTGGACACCGGCCATGGCGATCCAGACCCGGCCCTGCCACCAGGCCACGTCCCACGGCGAGGACAGGTCCACCTCCAGCGCCGGCCCCGAGGTCGGCGAGCCCTGCCACCACTGGCGCCCGGTCCCGGCGACGGTCTCGACGGCCCCGGTCCGCGGGTCGTAGGTCCGCAGGGCGTGATTGACGGTGTCGGCGACGACGACCCGGCCGTCGGGCAGCAGCGCCAGCCCCTGCGGCTCGCTGAAGCTCTGCGCGGTGAATCCGCGCTCCCCGCTCCCGATCCGCCGTACGACGCTCTCCCCGTCGGCGGCCAGCTCCACGAGCTGGTGCCGCGTGGAGTCCGAGACCAGCAGGTTCCCGGAGGGCAGCACGAGCGCCTTCCCGGGGAACCGCAGGTCGCTCGCCACCGGCTCGGGCGCCACGTACGGCCCGTCGCCGCGCCGCAGGGTGCCCTTGGCCTCGTGCTCGGCCTCCAGCTCCTCGACGAGCCGCGCGATGGCGTGCGCGTGCCCCTCGCCGGCGTGCTGCGCGACGATGTACCCCTCGGGGTCGATCACCACGAGCGTGGGCCAGGCCCGTACGGCGTACTGCTTCCAGGTCGCGAGCTCGGGATCGTCCAGCACGGGGTGGTGCACCTCGTACCGCTCGACGGCATCGACCACGGCGGCGTGCTCGGCCTCGTGCACGAACTTCGGCGAGTGCACACCGATGATCACGACGGTGTCGCGGTGCTTCTCCTCCAGCTCGCGCAGCTCGTCGAGGACGTGCAGGCAGTTGATGCAGCAGAACGTCCAAAAGTCCAGAATGACGATCCGTCCCCGCAGGTCAGCGAGGGTGTACGGGGTACCGCCTGTATTGAGCCAGCCGCCCTTGCCGATCAGCTCGGGGGCACGGACTCGGGCGCGACGGGGTGCGGGCGCGGCAGAATTCATGCGTCAAGGGTGCCACCCCCGAACATGTGCACCCGCAGGGGTGACGACGGGCGGCGGATCCCCGTGGGAGTCTGGCTGGAGGCAACGAAGGAGGCGTCCGGCATGACCACCGCGCACGACTACGGCCAGGGCATCGATCCCGAGCACGCCCTGAAGTACGCCGTGCAGCGGTTCCGCGGTGAGCGCGCCGAGCTGCTCGAAGGGGTCATCGACCACCTGCCGCCCGGCTGGGACCACGAACATGCCCGGCACGCCCTGCGGACGCAGTTGGCGGACAAGATCGACGCACTGGGGTGCATCGCAGGATCCGGCGACCTCGACCTGCCCGGGTCGCTGAACTGGTACGTCCCGGACATCGCCGTCGTACCCGGTGAACTCGCCCAGGGCGCCGGGGCCTTGCTGCCCGATCAGACCATCCTGATCGTCGAAGTGACCTCGGAGTCCAACGCCGAGGCCGACCGCGTCGTCAAGCGCCGGCGGTACGCGGAGTACGGCGCGCCGCTGTACCTCCTCGTCGACCGGATGGACAAGACCCTCACGCTCTTCGCCCAGCCCGGGCGGCTCGGCTACGCGAAGGTCGACGGGCCGCACGCCTTCGGGACGCCGGTGCGGCTGCCGGAGCCGTTCGACCTCGACCTGGACACCAGCGGGCTCTAGCCGAAGAGGGCGTGGAGGGATCTGGTCAGCGCCGTTACGAAGGAGTCCTGGACCTCCGCCGGGAGAAGGTCCAGGGAGAGGTACGGGTTCAGGTCTTCCAGCTCGACGAGGAGCAGGTCGCCGGAGGGGGTCCGGCAGGCGTCGACGCGCTGGATGCCGTGGTCGAGGGTGTTCCACGCGATGAAGGCGCGGGCGAAGGCCAGGTCCGCCTCGGTCGGGGCGTAGGGCCGCAGGTCCCAGCGGCGCGTCGGGTCCGGGGCGTGGAGCGCGTACTGGAAGGCGTCGTCGACGAAGTAGAAGGACACCTCGTACGTGAAGTCGATGCGCGGCTGGATCAGCACGGCCCCGGCCGGGCCGGTCGGTGTCGCGGTGAAGGCGAGGCCGATGGAGTCGGCGCCCTGCTTCGGCTTGACCACGTACTGCGGCACCTGCGGCAGCTCCGCCAGCCGGGCCGGGTCGTCGATCGTCGGGATGACCGGGTATCCGGCGGCCGTCAGGTCGAGGAGGTACTGCTTGCCCGCCATGTCGGCGCGGCCGGTGAGGGGGTTGTAGACCGGGGTGCCGGCGGCGAGGGCCGCGGCGCGGAAGGCGTCGTAGGCCTCCTGGTAGTGCAGGACCGGGCCGCTGTTGCGGACGATCACGCCATCGAAGCCGGGCATCAGGGCGCGGGCGTCCGCCGGGTGGCACAGGGCCAGCTCGAAGTGCGCCCGCAGGCGCGAGGTGAGGAATATGTCCTCGTCGCAGTAGCGGCGGCCGCGCGCCGGGTACGCCAGGTCGGTCACGTAGAGGAGTGGCATGACGGAAACCTATCGCGGGCAGTGATCAGGGCATGAAACACCTCGTACGGGACAAAGTGCCGGCCATCGGGGAGGAGGGACGACGACTACCGGCCCTGTCCGGCACGTCAGCGTCAGCGCGGCCGGACGGCTCAGCGGCCCAGGCGGCGGTCCTTCAGGGCCGGGAACTGGGCCCGGGTGTCGGAGACCTTGGCCGGGTCCAGGTCCACGGTGAGGACCTCCTCGCCGGGGCCCGCCTCCGCGAGGACCTCGCCCCACGGGTCCACCACGAGGCTGTGCCCGGCCTGTTCGACGCCCGCGTGGGTGCCGGCCAGCCCGCACGCCAGGACGTACGACTGGTCCTCCACGGCGCGCGCCCGGCTCAGCAGGGTCCAGTGCGACCGGCGGCGGGCGGGCCAGCCCGCCGCGACGACCATCGTGGTGGCCCCAGCGTCGACCAGGCCGCGGAACAGCTCCGGGAAGCGCAGGTCGTAGCAGGTGGCGATGCCGAGGGTCTGCTCCGGCAGCGCCACCGTGGTCAGGGTGTCGCCGGCCGACATGAGCACCGCTTCGCCCTGGTCGAAGCCGAAGCGGTGGATCTTCCGGTAGGTGGCGGCCAGCTCGCCCGCCGGGGAGAGGACGAGGGTGGTGTTGTAGAGGGAGCCGTCGCCCGCGCGCTCCACGACCGAGCCCGCGTGCAGCCAGACCCCGGCGTCGCGCGCGGCCTTGGACATGGCCTCGTGGGTCGGCCCGTCCAGCGGTTCGGCCTCGGTCTCGAACTGCTCGTAGGCGAAGGCCCCCACCGGCCACAGCTCCGGCAGGACGACGAGATCAGAGCCGGCCTGTTCACGTACGAGGTCGGCCACGCGGGCACGTCGGGAAGGTACCGACTCGCCCTCGTTCACTGCGATTTGGATCAGAGAGGCGCGCACACTACCACCGTCCTGGCATTCAAGCCGTCAACTCGGGCCTACGATCGTCACACGAAAGCACTGCCGGGGTGCTCACCGGCAGCGTAGTTTTGGAAACTGAGTCCACTGCTTCCGAAAACGCGTCACTGAACAGCACCGCGAGGGGTCCCGTTGACCGTCCATCCGCATCCCAGCCTCAAGCCCTATGCCGACGCGTGGACGCACTCCATCGAGGCGATATCCGAGCTGGTCCTCCCCTTGACGGAGGGCGAGTGGAACCGGGCCACCCCGTGTCCCGGATGGTCGGTCCGTGACGTCGTGTCACACATCATCGGCATCGAATGCGAGCAGCTCGGCGACCCGCGGCCGATCCACACCGTGGCGCGGGACCTGCGGCACGTGGTGGACGAGTTCAGCCGGTACATGGAGGTGCAGGTCGACGTGCGGCGGCACCACACCGCGCCGGAGATGACCTCGGAGCTGGAGTACACCGTCATCCGGCGCTCGCGGCAGCTGCGCAACGAGAAGCGGGATCCGGCCACGATGGTGCGGGGGCCGCTGGGCGACCAGGTGACGCTGGAGCACGCGCTGCGGCTGCGGGCGTTCGACGTGTGGATCCACGAGCAGGACCTGCGGGCGGCGCTGGGGGTTCCGGGGAACTGGGACTCGCCGGGTGCGTACGTGGCGCGGGACATCCTCCTGGCCGGCCTGCCCAAGGTGGTGGCGAAGCGGGCGGGGGCGCCGGCGAACTCGGCGGTGGTGATCGACGTGCACGGTCCGCTGGAGTTCATGCGGACGGTACGGGTCGACGCGGAGGGGCGGGGGACGGTGGACAAGGCGCCGTCGCTGGGCCCGGCGGTGACGCTGACGCTGGACTGGGAGACGTACGTCCGCCTGGCGGCGGGGCGGGTGCGGGCGCATGTCGTGGCCGACCGGGTGAAGGTGGAGGGCGACGCGGAGCTGGCCGGGGCCATCCTGGCGGGGTTCGCGGTCACGCCGTAGCCGCGCCATTTCAGCCTCGCCGGCGTTTGAGGCGCGGGGGTCCCGGGGGCTGGCCCCCGGCGGCGGCGCCGCACAAACCGGGGGGGGGGGGGGGGGGGGGGGGGGGGGGTGGGGCGGGAGGGGGGGGGGGGGGGGGGGGGGGGGGGTGTGCGTGTGGGGGGGCTCCGCCGC
>NZ_JBVHVF010000022.1:0-120915 GCF_055564955.1 Streptomyces sp. NPDC028910
TGCGAAAAGAAAGGCTGTGGCGGTGGGGGGGGAGGGGGGCGCGGGCCGTGCTCTTTTTTCCCCCCCCCCCCGGCCCGTTCCGCGTGAGTGGCCGGTGCGGCGCCGTTGCTGGGGCTCCGCCCCAGACCCCGCGCCTCAAACGCCGGCGGGGCTGGATTTGGTGAAGGCCTCGTAGGCGTCGCAAACTTGGGATGAGGGGCCGTCCATGCGGAGGACGCCTGATTCGAGCCAGATCGCGCGGTCGCAGGTCTCGCGGACCGTGTTGATGCCGTGGCTGACGAGGAAGACCGTGCCGGCGCGTTCGCGGAGTTCTTCGATGCGGGCCTGGCTGCGTCGCTGGAAGGCGGCGTCGCCGGTGGCCAGGGCCTCGTCGATCATCAGCACGTCGTGGTCCTTGGCGGCGGCGATGGAGAACCGCAGGCGGGCGCCCATGCCGGAGGAGTATGTACGCATGGGCAGGGAGATGAAGTCGCCCTTCTCGTTGATGCCGGAGAAGTCGACGATGTCCTGGTAGCGCTCGCGGATCTGCTGCTTGGACATGCCCATCGCGAGGCCGCCGAGGACGACGTTGCGCTCGCCGGTCAGGTCGTTCATCAGGGCGGCGTTCACACCGAGGAGCGAGGGCTGGCCGTGCGAGTAGACCGCGCCGCGGGCCACCGGCTGGAGGCCGGCGATGGCTTTGAGCAGGGTGGACTTCCCCGAGCCGTTGGAGCCGATGAGGCCGATGGCCTCGCCCTTGTACGCGGTGAAGCTGACGCCCCTGACGGCGTGCACCTCGCGGATGCCGGGGGCCGGCTTGCGGGAGAAGATCCGGCTGAGGGCGGCGGTGGCGCCGCCCTTGCGGCCGCCGCCCGCCTGGACCTTGTAGATGACGTGGACCTCGTCCGCGATCACGGTGGGGACGCGGGTCTTCGTTGCGGTGTCAGCCACGGCCGTACGCCTCCTCGGCCTTCCAGAAGTAGACGAAGCCGCCGACGCCGGCGAGCAGGGCCCAGCCGACGGCGATCGGCCACGCGTGGTGCGGGAGCGCGTGCGCGTCGAAGCTGTCGATCAGCGCGAAGCGCATCAGGTCGATGTAGACGGCCGCCGGGTTGGCCTGGAGCATCAGCAGCACCCACTGCGGCAGGTGGTCCGTCGCGAGCATCTGGTCGATGGACCACATGACGCCCGAGGAGTACATCCAGGTCCGCAGGACGAACGGCATCAGCTGGCTGACGTCCGGGCTCCTGCTGCCGATGCGGGCCATGATCATGGCGCAGCCGGCGGCGAAGACGGCCGTCAGGCCCAGGGCCGGGACGGCCAGGAGCCAGGAGGGGCTCGGGGTCTGACCGAGGGCGAGCAGCAGGACGACCAGGGCGCACATGGTGACGAGCAGCTGCTGGAAGAGCTGGACGACGGCGGCGAGGGGCAGGCTCGCGCGGGGGAAGTGCAGGGCGCGGACCAGGCCGAGGTTGCTGTGGACGGCGCGGGTGCCGGCGTTGACGGAGCTGCCGATGAAGTCCCAGACGAAGACGCCGGTGAGCAGGAAGGGGACGTAGTCCGGCACGCCGTGGCTGGCCTTCATCACGACGCCGAAGATGAAGTAGTAGACGGCCGCGTTGAGCAGCGGGGTCACCAGGTGCCAGAGCTGGCCGAGCTTCGCCGTGCTGTACGCGGCCTGCATGCGGGCGCTCGCGTAGGCGGTGACGAAGTGGCGGCGGTCCCAGAGCTCCGCGATGTAGCGGGGGAGGGTGGGGCGGGCGCCGCTGAGGGTGAGGCCGTGGGCGGCGGCGAAGTCCGCGAGGTCCGCGGGGGTCGTCGGCGGGGCGGTCGGGGATGCGGTCGCGGTGGTCACTGAGGTCGCTTTCGACGGGGTACAGGGCGTCGGCTGGCCGGGGGCACCCCCAGCGGTAGCTGGGGGAGGGACGGGTCCGTATCGTCGCTACGGCGAGGCTAGGGGCTCGCACGTCGGAACGCAACCGTATCGTCGTGACGGGGCGCAGCTATGCTCTGTGCATGACCACCGACCCTGCCGCCGCCCCGGCCGCCCCCGCTCCCGCCCGCCGAGCCCCTGCCGGGGCCGCCGTCCTGCGGGAGGACGTGACCGAGGCGATCCGCGACGCGGTGCTGGAGGAGCTGGCCGCGGTCGGCTTCTCGAAGATGTCCATCGAGGGCATCGCGCGGCGGGCGGGCGTCGGCAAGACCGCGGTGTACCGGCGGTGGAAGTCGAAGCTGCACCTGGTGCTGGACCTGGTCGGGGCCTTCGCGGCGGACGGCCTGCCGGTGCCGGCGACGGGGTCGCTGAACGGGGACGTACGGGCCCTGCTGGAGGTCATGTCACACGTGCTGCGGCACCCCGTGGCGTCCGCGGTGATTCCCGATCTGCTGGTGGAGGCGGCGCGGAATCCGGAGATCGCGGATGCGGTGCGGGGGGCGTTGGTGGAGGGGCAGCGGCGGATGGCGGAGGGGGTCGTCTCCGGAGCCGTGGCGCGGGGCGAGCTGGCGGAGGGGGTTGACGCGGGGCGGGCGCTGGATCTGGCGATCGGGCCGTTGTACTGGCGGCAGGTGGTCGTCCGGGACGAGGTCCCCGCGGGGTATCTCGACGAGCTGGCCCGGTCGGTGGTGGCGGGGCTGCGGGCCGTCTGACCCGTGCGGGCCGCCTCCTGGGGGCGCCGCCCCCAGACCCCCGCGCCTCAAACGCCGGCGAGGCTGAAACATCCAGCCTGGCCGGCGTTTGAGGCGCGGGATCTGGGGCGGAGCCCCAGCAGTGGCGGCCGGCGGGCGCTACTGCCAGACGGCGGTCAGGGTTGGTTCCGGGACGGCGGCAGGGGCCGACGGGGTCGGGTGGCGGTCCTCCAGGGGGATGACCGCCGGGATCGGGACCGTCTGGCCCAGGAAGACCCTGCGCACCACCCGCTCCGCCGCATGCCCGTCATCGTACGAGCAGAAGCGCGCGCGGAACGCCGCCCGCAGCTGCGCCGAGCGCGAGCCCTGCCAGTGGCCCGTGGCGAAGATGTCCACCAGCTCGTCCTCGGTCCGGGCGATCGCGCCCGGCGGGCACGACCGCAGGTCGAAGTAGGTGCCCCGGGCCGCCTCGTACGCCTCCCAGTCGTCCGCGTGGATCACGATCGGCCGGTCCAGCGCCGCGTAGTCGAACATCAGGGACGAGTAGTCCGTCACCAACGCGTCCGAGGCCAGGCAGAGTTCCTCCACCGAGGGGTGCGAGGAGACGTCGATCAGGCGGGGGTGCGCATCCGGCGACGGCGGGGCGTCCGCGTACGTGAGGTGCGTGCGCGTCAGCAGCGTGAAGCGGGGGCCCAGGTCCCGCAGGACCCGCTCGAAGTCCAGGTGGTCCGGCCGGCTGCGCCGGTAGTCGCGGTGGGTGGGCGCGTACAGGATCGCCGTCGAGCCCGCCGGGATGCCCAGCCGTTCGCGCAGCTCCAGCACGTCCGCCTGGGTGGCACGGTGGAAGACGTCGTTGCGCGGGTAGCCGTACTCCAGCGTCGTGTAGGAGGACGGGACGGCCTTCTCCCACACCAGGGTGGAGTGCCGGTTCGCGGACAGCAGGTAGTCCCACTGGTCGGCGCCGCGCAGCAGCCCCGCGAAGTCCATGGTCGGGGTGGCCGCCGGACGGTCCAGGAGGTCGAGGCCGACGCGCTTGAGCGGGGTGCCGTGCTGCGTCTGGAGCAGGATCTGGCCCGGGCGCTTGACCAGGGCGCGCTCGAAGTTGACGTTCGTGACCAGGTACGTGGCCCTGGCCAGGGCGCTCCAGTACGCCGCCGAGCCCGGCCGCAGCGCCGCCGTCTCGCGGGGCAGGGTCGAGGCGTGCTCCGGGTCGCAGATCCACGCCGTCCGCATCCGGGGCGCCAGTTCCCGCAGCGTGGCCTCGACCGCCGCCGGGTTGCAGGCGTAGCCGCCGTGCCAGTACGCGGAGAAGACCGCCAGCTCCCGGCGCAGGGGGAGGAGGCGCTGGATCCGGTAGTGCAGGCGCAGCGCGGTTTCCCGCAGGCCCCGGGCCAGGACCGAGCCGCCGCGGCCCGCCGCCAGCGCCGCCGAGCGCAGCGTCGAGAGCAGCCGGTACGTGCGCCGGGTGCCCAGCCGCATCAGGGTGTGCCGGATCCGGTCGGTCCGCGACAGGGACAGCGGCAGCGCGCCCCGGCCGCCCGGGGCGCGGTAACGGCGCAGCAGGGCGGAGGCCCGGCTGAAGAACTCGGCCCGGCTGGCGCGCGGGAGGCGGCGCGGGTCGGCGTACAGGGTGCAGAAGTGCTCGGCCATCCGGCGGTGCACGGCGGGGCGCCAGCGTTCCAGCTCGGGGCGGCCGGCGAGGTAGCCGAAGACCCGGTCGTACTGGTCGAAGATGTCGAGGTGGCGGCGGCTGGAGGTGGTCAGGATCGACCCGGTGCGCCGCTGGCGGTAGTGGACGCAGACCCGGTCCAGGACGGCGATGGACTCCGCGGCCAGCAGCGCCGGGTAGGTCCAGGGGGTGTCCTCGTAGAAGCCGGGCGGGAATTCGAGGCCCTCGCGCTGCACGTACTCGCGGCGGTAGGCCTTGTTCCACACCACCATCAGCAGGGAGAGCAGGGCCGGGCGGTCGGCGAGCCGGAAGCTGGCCGGGCCCTCCTCGGACAGCCGGTGCGCGAGGCGGTTGCGCACCAGTTCGCCCGACCAGAAGGTGCGCGCGTAGTCGTAGACCAGGACGTCGGGGGAGCCGGTGGCCTTCAGCCGGTCGGTGATGGCCTGGAGGGCGCCGGGGGCCAGGATGTCGTCGCCGTCGAGGAAGAGAAGGTAGTCGCCGGTGGCCCGGGCCAGGCCCGCGTTGCGGGCCGGGCCCAGCCCCAGGTTGTGCGCCAGGTGCACGGCGGTCACCCGGGGGTCACGGGCCGCGTACTCGTCGATGATCGAACCGCAGGCGTCCGGGGAGGCGTCGTCGACCGCGATCAGTTCCAGATCCGGGTACGACTGCGTCAGGACCGAGTCCAGACTCTCCTGGAGATAGGCCTGGACCTTGTACGCGGGCACGATGACGCTGAACCGGGGCACGGCACATCCAGGGGTCGGCGCGGGCATATTGCCCAGGAACCCCCGGCGTGGCGATCGGGTTACGCTGCGTGTGGCATTCGGGTTACTGAGCGTCAACGGTGCACGTCAACTGCGGTGCGTCGGGGCCGTGCCGGGGTCGTGCCGGGGCCGCGCGGGCCCGTTACTTGATCGATCCGGCCATCACCCCCGAGACGAACTGCCGCTGGAACGCGAAGAAGACGACCAGGGGGATCACCATCGACAGGAACGCGCCCGGGGCCAGCACGTCGATGTTGTTCCCGAACTGCCGTACCTGCTGCTGGAGCGCGACCGTGACCGGCGGCTGGGACGAGTCCGCGAAGACCAGCGCCACGAGCATGTCGTTCCACACCCACAGGAACTGGAAGATCCCGAGCGAGGCGATCGCCGGACCGCCGAGCGGCAGCACCACCCGTGCGAACAGCCGCAGTTCGCCCGCCCCGTCGAGGCGGGCCGCCTCCAGCAGCTCGCGCGGGATCTCCGCGAAGAAGTTGCGCAGGAGGAACACGGCGAAGGGCAGTCCGAAGGCGGTGTGGAAGAGGACCACTCCCGCCGTGGTCTCGAACAGCCCGATGGAGCCGAAGAGTTCGGAGACCGGGATCAGCGCCACCTGTACGGGGACGACGAGCAGGCCGACGACGACGAGGAAGAGCCAGTCCCGGCCGGGGAACTCCAGCCAGGCGAAGGCGTATCCGGCGAAGGCGCCGAGGAACAGGACGAGCAGGGTGGCCGGCACCGCGATCGCGAAGGTGTTCAGGAGGGAGCCGGTGATCGTGTCGTTGGCCAGCAGCCGCTCGTAGTTGTCGACGGTCAGCCGCGAGGGCGCGGTCAGCACCTGCCACCAGCCGCCCTTGTTGAGGTCGGTGGGGGAGAGGAAGGAGGAGACGAGCAGGCCGAGGGTCGGCAGCAGCCAGAAAAGCGCGGCCGCAACCAGGAAGACGCGCGCCACGCCTGCGGCGAGCTTGGCGGAAACGGCCTTGGCGTACGAGGCCTTCGCGTACGAGCGCTTCGCGCGCCCGACCTCGGCGTACGCGGCCTGGGCGTACGCGGCGCCCGCCGGGGTTCCCGCCGTCGGGTCCGGCGTTGCGTCGGAACGGCTCATCGGGACCCCTCCTTGCGCAGCCGGCGGATGTTCACGAGCATCACCGGGATCACCAGCACCAGCAGCAGCACGGCGATGGCGCTGCCCAGCCCCGCGTCGGCATCGGTGCCGAAGGAGGTCCGGTACAGCTGGAGCGCGAGCACGTTCGCGTCGTCCTGGACCGCGCCCGGCGCGATCACGAAGACCAGGTCGAAGATCTTCATGACGTTGATGACGAGGGTGACGAGCACGACCGCCAGGACGGGCGCCAGCAGCGGCACGGTGATCCGGCGGAACACCTGCCACTCGCTCGCCCCGTCCACCCGCGCCGCCTCCAGCAGCTCACGCGGTACGGCCGCCAGCCCCGCCCCGATCAGCACCATCGCGAAACCGGCCCACATCCATACGTACGCCCCGATGACCGCCGGCGTGACGAGCGTCGGGCCGAGCCACTCCACCCCGGCGTAGGCCTCCCGGAAGTTCGACGCGGGCAGCCGCAGCAGCGCCCCGTCGGCCTTCTCGGACAGGGTGAAGGTGCCGTCGGCGCGGGCCGTCGCCCTGTCGACCACCTTGCCGTCCTTGACCGCCTCGATCCGCATCCCGGCGAAGGCCGACTCGGTCGGATCGACCGCGTTCGTACGGCCGCCCCCGCCGCGGGTGAAGTCCTGCCAGGCCGTCCCGGTGACCTTCCCCGGTTCGGCGGCGGCCGCCTTCGCGGCCCCGGTCCCCTCGGGCAGGGCCTCCGGGGCCACGCCCACCAGCGGGAGCAGCACCGGGGTGCCCGCGCGCACGGGGTCGCGGGTCATGAAGGCGCCCCCGCCGGCGTCCGCGAGCGGCGAGTCCCGGCCCGGCCGGGCCTTGGGGAAGGCCGAGGACTCCGCGAAGGTGTCGTGGACCCCGACCCAGACCGCGTTGGCGACGCCCCGGTCGGGATCGTGGTCGTAGACCAGCCGGAAGATGATGCCCGCCGCCAGCATCGAGATCGCCATCGGCATGAACACCAGCAGTTTGAACGCCGTTCCCCAGCGCACCCGTTCGGTCAGCACCGCGAAGATCAGACCGAGGGCGGTGGCCGTGGTCGGGGCGAGCACCACCCACAGCGCCGTGTTCTTCAGCGCGGTGCGGATGGTCTCGTCCTGCATGATCTCGCGGTAGTTCCCGGCGCCGACGAAGGTGTCGCCGGAGCGGTCGAAGAAGCTGCGGTAGAGGGAGTAGCCGATCGGGTGCACGACGAGCGCGCCGAGCAGCACGAGGGCCGGGAGGAGGAACGCCGCCGCGATCAGACGGCGGCGCCGGGCCTCCGCGGAGACACCGTTCGCGGCTGGGGCCGTCACGGGATCAGTTCCCGTAGGCCTTGGCCGCGTCGGCCTCCAGTTTCGCCTGGGTGCCCGCCACGTCCGACGGGTTCGCCAGGAAGTCCTGGAGCGCCTTCCACTCACCCGCGCCCGGGGTCCCGCCGAAGGCCGCAGGGGCCTGGTCCGACATGTCGAAGCGGAAGTCGTCGCCCGCCGCGATCAGCGCCTTGGCGATGCCCCGCTGGATGTCGTTCGGGTAGGCGGCCGGATCCACCGCCTTGTTCGGGGAGACGAAACCGCCCTCGCGGGCCTGGATCTGCGCCGCGTCCGCCGAGGCCAGGAAGGTCAGCAGCGCCTGCGCGCCCTTCGTCGGCTTCAGCGCGACCGCCACGTCACCGCCCGAGACCACCGGCGCCTTCTCGCCGACCGCGGGGAAGGGGAAGACGAGGGCGTCCTCGCCGACCTTCGCGTCGGTCTGCGCGATGTTCACCGCCACGAAGTCACCCTCGAAGACCATCGCCGCCGCCGGCCGGTCGCCGCCGGTGAAGGTCTGCGTCACCGACTTGGGGAACTCGGTGGACAGCGCCCCGCTCGACCCGCCCGCCAGGAAGTCCTTGCGCCCGAACAGCTCGCCGAGCGTGGTCAGCGCCTGCTTGACGCTGTCGTCCGTCCACTTGATCTCGTGCTTGGCCAGCTGGTCGTACTTCCGCGGACCCGCCTGCGAGAGGTAGACGTTCTCGAACCAGTCGGTGAGGGTCCAGCCGTCCGCGCCCGCCACCGAGACGGCCGGGGTGCCGGAGGCGGACAGGGTGTCGGCCGCGGTGATCAGTTCCTTCCAGGTCTTCGGGGGTTTGACGCCCGCCGCCTCGAAGGCCTTCGCGTTGTACCAGATCAGCGACTTGTTGGCGGCCTTGTAGTACACGCCGTACTGGGTGCCCCCGACCGCGCCGAGCTCCTTCCAGCCCGCCGAGTAGTTCGCGTCGAGCTGCGCCTTGGCCTCCGGGCCCACCGGCTGCGCCCACTTGTTCTGCACCGCCGAGACCAGCGCCCCGACCTGCGGGAGCAGCGCCACGTCCGGCGGAGCCCCGCCCGCGATCTTCGAGCCGAGGAAGGTGACGATCGGGTCCTGGGCCGGGACGAAGGTGACCGTGGCCCCCGTCCGCTTCTCGAACTCCTTGAGGACCTTGGTGAAGTTCTCCTGCTCCGGCCCCGTCCAGACGGCGGCGACCGAGAGCTTCTCACCCGTCAGTTGCGGTAATTGCACCCGCGGTCCGGTCGGCGCCTCGGCCTGCGGCGGGCCGGCCTTCTCGCCCCCGCCGCCGCACGCGCTGAGCGCGAGGGCGCCCGCCGCGGCGAACGCCGTCCAGGTGAGTGTCGTGCGGCTCGTTCCGTGCCTGCGCATGGCTCTGCCCCCGATGCCCGTGGTGTGTCCCGGACCACAAGGTCTACGCCGACCCGCGCGCCCCCGCAATACCGCGTGGCGGGCGCGGAGTCGACTTCAGGGGGCCGGCGGGCGGCTTCGGGGCGTCCGGCCGGGCGACTTCAGGGCGCCGGCGGGAACAGCACGGGTATGGCCGAGACCAGGTGCGAGGCCCGGTCCAGGGCGCTGGCCAGCAACGCGAGGTCGGTGGGCCCGTTGCCCAGCTCGCGCACCGGGCGGCGGGCCGGCGGATCACCCATCCGCTCCCACTCCACCGGAACCACCGTCGGCCGCAGGGTCGCCGTCCGGGGGATCCGGCCGGTGACCCGGCCCGCCTGGAAGGGGACCGTCCGGCCGTCCGAGTACCGCAGCAGGCCACGGCCGGGGCCCGGCTGGTCGGGGGCGTCGAGCTCCACGCGCAGGGTGGTCAGCCGGGCCAGCCCGGTGTCGGCCGTACGGTCCGGGCGGGCGGTGGTGGCCACCAGGTGCACGCCGAGCCCGGCGCCGTCGCGGGCCACCGCCTCCAGCGCCCGGACCACCGAGCCGGCGGCGGGGCGGCCGGTACTGCCGAGCCCCGGCGCGACCAGCGCGTCCAGATCGTCCACGAGCACCACCAGGCGGGGCAGCGGGCTCGGCCCGGCCGGATCCGTACGGGCGCCCGTCGACAGGGGCGCGCGCAGCCGGAGCGTTCCGGTGCGGTGGGGGTCGAGGTCGCCGCGCAGTTCGCCCGGGGAGGGCTGGCGGGGCGAGACCATCCGGCCGGAGAGCTCGCGCTGCGCGTGCCACTCGCCGAACGCCACCCCCTCCAGCAGCTCGGCGCGGCGCTTGAGCTCCGCGCCCAGCGCCTGGGCGAACTCCCGCATGCGCAGCGGATCGGAGGCGACCAGGTGGGCGGAGACGTGCGGCAGTTCGGTGCAGGGCAGCAGCCCGTCGCCGCGCTCGCCGCCCGCCCCGTCGAGGAGGACCAGCCCGAGCCGGTCGGGCCGGGCGGCCGCCGACAGCGAGGCGGCCACCGACCGCAGCAGCTCGGTCCGCCCGCTCCCGGCGGGCCCCTCGATGAGCAGGTGCGGGCCGTCGTGGACCAGCTCGGTGCCGACGGGGCCGCGCCGCCCGCTGCCCAGCACGATCTCGACCAGGCCGCCCGTGCCCTGCCCCTGGTCGGTGGCGGCGGCCCAACGGGCCATCAGGGAGGCCGGGGTGGCCCGGGCAAGCCCCAGCTCGTCCAGCAGCCGTGCGGTGGCGGGCAGGGTCGCGGCGGAGGGCCGGTACGGCGCGGTGGAGCCGCCGTCGGCCGTGCGCAGGGGCGCCAGGGCGCGGGCGAAGCGCTCGGCCCAGGCGGCGGAGACGGCGTCGGCGGTGGCGGTGACCCCGGACGGGACCGGCCTGCCGCCGCTGACCGCGAAGGTCCGCACGGCCGTGGCCACGTCCCCGCTGAGCAGGGCGAGCGCCCCGCAGTCCCGGAAGGCGGGCGCGCTCGCGCAGGCGGCCTCGTACGTCTCGGCGACCGGTGAGGCGGGGGTGGCGGCGGGGGCCTCGGCGAGCGCGAGCACGTGGATCCCGGCGGCCGGGCCGTGCGAGGCGAGCCGCCCGGTGATGTCGCGCAGCGGGCCGGCCCCGGGATCGCCGTCGAGGACGACGAGCGTGTACGGGCCCTCGTAGGCGTCGGCCACCTGCCGGACCCGCTCCGGGTCGGCGGCCGCCCAGTGCGTACCGAGCGGACCGTCGTCGAGGCGCCGGGTCAGCTCACCGGTGCGGGCGGCGGCCTGGTCGCGGTCGTACGCGAGGAGGAGCCGGCAGTCCTGGCCGTGCGCGGGCCGTACGTGGGGCAGCCAGCCGAGCCAGCCCCAGTCGCGCCGCCGTTCGGCGAGGGCGCGGGCCCGATCGGTGGAGACGAGCACGATCTCCAGCTGCCCCGGCGCGTGCAGTGCGGCCAGCTGCGCGACCACCCAGCGGGCGACCCCGGCCAGCCGCGGCCGCGGGCCGGCGATGCCGAGGGCGCCGACGGCGGGCAGTGACACCCGGCACCCGGCCCCGAGCCCCACGTCCAGCACCGCGGCGTGAGCGGGCTGCCCGGACGTACGGGACCACAGGCGCTCAGTGGGTCCCATCGCGGCCAGCAGCAGTGCGGCGGGGTCGTCGGGGTGGGGCTCGGCGGCGGCCGGGGCCTGCGGCGCCGTCTCGGCGAGGTCCTCCCCGCGCACCCACTTGCGGGCCCATGCCCCGAGCCCCTTGCGCCGGCCGACGGGCGCGCCGGGCCCGGCTGAGCCGGAGGCGTCGGGCGGGACCCAGCCGTCGGGCTCGGCGGCGGGGGGAGGGGCGGGGTGCGGGAGCGCCCCGTGCGGTCCGGCCGGAGCAGGCGCCGCGACTGCGCCGGGTGTGAGGGCTGCGCCGGATGCGCCGGATGCGCCGGGTGCGGGGCCCGGCGGGGTGTGCGGCGCCTGGCCCGGCCCCTGGCCCGCGCCGGAGGCGAGCGGCGCACGGCCCGGGACGGAGAGGTGACCCTCCAGGTCCGAGGTCACCGGGAGGGGAGCGGCCGTACCGGCGGGCGCCAGTCGCAGGGTGGACTCGCCGACCCGGAGCAGCGAACCGGGCGTCAGGGCGACCGGCTGGGGCCCGACCGGGGTGCCGTCCAGCGTGGTGCCGTTCGTCGAGTCCAGGTCGGCGACCACGATCCGTCCGTCGCGGATCACCGTCACCGCGCAGTGCAGCCGGGACACGTCGGGGTCGTCCAGCGGGACATCGGCGTCGGCGGAGCGGCCGACCCGGATCTGGCCGCCGTGCAGCAGGTGCACGCCGCCCGCGTCGGGCCCGGCGACGACGTGCAGCTGGGGTGCGCCGAGGCCGTCCTCCGGCAGTACGTCCGGCACCGGTGCGTGCAGTGCCAGGACCGCCCCGTCCACCAGCGGCGGCTCACCCAGCACCCGCCGCTGGAGGTCGAGGCGCTCGGAGCCGGCGTACAGCACGACCGTGCCCCCGGTGTCGGGTCCGCCGACGGTCGCCGCGAGCCCGGAGGCGACCGCGGCCAGTGCGGTCCCGGCGGGTGCGGTGACGAGCACGTCACAGCTCGCGGGGGCGGTCGTGGTCTGGTGGCCGCTGCGCGACCCAAGGACGGTCAGCCGGATCTGCATCGCCGTCAGCGGTCCCTTCTGCGCGGTGCGCGGTGTGTGCGCCCGGCAGGGGAGTTCGGGACATGGCCGCCCGATCGCCCCCCACCCGGCACGGACGCGTCGTCCGGTCAGGTCTGCGCGGAAGGCGGGGCTCCCGTCCCGTGCCGTTCCGTACGGGTGCATCCTCGCACCTGTCGCGGACAACACGCCCGGCGCCCACCAACAAGTGATCTTGATCGGTCGAGGTCCGGGACGGACCTCGACCGGATACGGACGGCGAGCTGGCGGAAAGCCGGGGAACGCGGGGGAAAGCCGGGGAAAGCCGGAAGAAAACGCCTCCGGCATACCCCGCAAACATCACCCTTCGTACATATGTGCGGCAACCAACCTCCGAGGACCGGCGTCTTCCCCGGGGACACCCCCTAGAGTTGGGCCGGAAACCCATCAACGGATCGACCACAGCAGACGACAGCAGGGGAGCGCGAGACGTGCGGCCAGTCGGCAGCAAGTACCTGCTCGAGGAGCCGCTCGGGCGCGGCGCCACGGGCACTGTCTGGCGTGCCCGCCAGAGGGAGGCCGCCGGCGCCGAGGCGGCCGTCGCCGGCCAGCCCGGCGAGACCGTGGCCATCAAGGTCCTCAAGGAGGAGCTGGCCCAGGACGCGGACATCGTCATGCGCTTCCTGCGCGAGCGCTCGGTCCTGCTGCGCCTGACCCACCCCAACATCGTGCGCACGCGCGACCTCGTCGTCGAGGGCGATCTGCTCGCCCTGGTCATGGACCTGATCGACGGCCCGGACCTGCACAAGTACCTCCGGGAGAACGGCCCCTTCACGCCCGTCGCCGCGAGCCTGCTGACCGCCCAGATCGCGGACGCGCTCGCCGCCAGCCACGCCGACGGCGTGGTGCACCGCGACCTGAAGCCGGCCAACGTGCTGCTCGACGAGCGCGGCGGACAGATGAAGCCGATGCTCACCGACTTCGGCATCGCCCGCCTCGCGGACTCCCCGGGCCTGACCCGCACCCACGAGTTCGTCGGCACCCCGGCCTACGTCGCCCCCGAGTCCGCGGAGGGCCGCCCGCAGACCTCCGCCGTCGACATCTACGGCGCCGGCATCCTCCTCTACGAGCTGCTCACCGGCCGCCCGCCGTTCGCCGGCGGCACCGCGCTCGAAGTGCTCCACCGTCATCTCAGCGAGGAGCCGCAGCGCCCCCGGGCCATGCCCGAGCCGCTGTGGACGGTCATCGAGCGCTGCCTGCGCAAGGAGCCGAACGAGCGTCCCAGCGCCGAGAGCCTGGCCCGCGGCCTGCGCGTGGTGGCCGCCGGCATCGGCGTGCACTCGTCGAGCGCCGAGGTGGAGGCCGCGCTCGGCGTGGGCGCGCTGCTCGCGCCCGACCCCTCGCCGGCGCCGGTCCCCGAGACCCCGGGCGCCGCGGCGCCGACGGGCGCCTACGACCCGAACGCCATGACCAGCGTCATGCCGCCGGTCGGCGCGGCGGACGCCACCACGGTGCTGCCGAGCACGGGGGGCCCCGGCGCCCCCGGTGCCGCCGACCCGACCTCGGTCATGCCGCCCGTACAACGGCCGGACCAGCCGCACCCGTGGCAGTCGCAGATGCAGGCCGCCCGCGACCGCAACGAGCAGACGCAGATCCAGTACCTCGACCCGAACGAGGACCCCCTGCGCCGCCGCCCGCAGCGGCAGGCACCGCCGCCGCCGCAGCACCGGCCCCAGGCCCAGCAGCCGTACCGGCAGGGCCCGCCGCAGCAGCAGTACCAGCAGCCGCAGCAGCCCCAGTACCGCCAGCCGCAGCAGCCGCCTCAGCAGCAGTACGCGCCGCCTCCGCCGCCGCAGCACTACCAGCCGCAGCAGCAGGCGTACCAGCAGCAGCCTCAGCCTCAGCAGCAGCCGCAGTACCGCCAGCCCCAGCAGCCCGCGCAGGCCCCGCCGCCGCAGCAGCCGGCCCGCCGCGAACCGCGCGAGCCGCGCCGCCGCAGCGCCAACCCGGTGCGCATCCCGGGCCTGGGCTGCCTCAAGGGCTGCCTGGTGCTGATCCTGCTCTTCTTCGTGGCGGGCTGGCTGGTCTGGGAGTTCAGCGGACTCCAGGAGTGGGTCGGCACCGGCAAGGGATGGTGGGACCAGTTGTGGAGCTGGGGCACCGGCGTCGTCGACTGGATCGGCGCCATCGGGGAGGCCACGGGCTCCACCCAGCCCTGAAACGAGTCCCGTAGCGCTGACTTCGTGGATTTGTCGACTTCTGGAGGGTGATTTCGCCCGCAGAAGTGAAGGTCGCCGCGAATCCGGCCCCCTGCTGGCCTCCAAGGCCCACCCGGCCGCGTAGCTTTGGTGCGTACGCCAGCCGCTGAGGGAGCAGTCGTGGCACGGAAGATCGGCAGCCGGTACACCGCGCACCAGATCCTGGGGCGCGGCAGCGCGGGCACGGTGTGGCTGGGCGAGGGGCCTGACGGGCCCGTCGCCGTCAAACTGCTGCGCGAGGACCTCGCGTCCGACCAGGAACTGGTCGGACGGTTCGTCCAGGAGCGCAGCGCGCTGCTCGGCCTGGAACATCCGCACGTCGTCTGCGTCCGCGACCTCGTCGTGGACGGCAACGACCTCGCCCTCGTCATGGACCTCGTACGCGGTACGGACCTGCGCACGCGCCTCGACCGCGAGCGGCGGCTGGCCCCCGAGGCGGCCGTGGCGATCGTCGCGGACGTCGCCGACGCGCTGGCCGCGGCGCACGCGGCGGGGGTCGTCCACCGCGACGTCAAGCCGGAGAACGTCCTGCTGGACATGCAGGGCCCGCTCGGCCCCGGCGGCGCGCACCCGGCACTGCTGACCGACTTCGGCGTGGCCAAGCTGATCGACTACCCGAGGCGGGCCTCCGGTCGGGCCGCGACGCCGACGACCCGGATCATCGGCACCCCGGACTACCTGGCTCCGGAGATCGTGGAGGGCCTGCCGCCGCGGGCGGCGGTGGACATATACGCGCTGGCCACCGTCCTGTACGAGCTGCTGGCCGGTTTCACCCCCTTCGGCGGCGGCCACCCGGGCGCGGTCCTGCGGCGGCACGTGACGGAGACGGTCGTCCCGCTGCCGGGGATCCCCGACGAGCTGTGGCAGCTCATCGTGCAGTGCCTGGCCAAGGCCCCCGCCTCGCGGCTGCGCGCGTCGGAGCTGTCGGTCCGGCTGCGGGACCTGCTGCCGATGCTGGCCGGAATGCCGCCGCTGGACGTGGACGAGCCGGACGACGCGGATCCGGAGCCGGAGCCCTCGGAGGAACCGGCTGCGGATCCGGTCCGGCGGCGGGGCGTCGTCCCGCTGGTGCCGGGCTCGGCGACGGACTCCAACCGGGACACCCACACCTCGATGCGCGTGCCGGGGCCGGACGAGCTGGCGGGCGGCGCGCTGGGCACCGCGCGGGTCCCGCGTCCGGCCGGCGGCCACCGGCCGGGCGCGGCGCGGCACCGGGCGGAGGCCGCGCGGAAGCGGCGGCTCGCCGTGTCGGCCGGGGCCGTTGCGCTGGCCGCGGCGGTGGGGGTGGGCACGTGGCTCGCCGTCTCCGGTGACGACCCGGCTCCCCCGCAGGACACCAAGCAGTCGCGCCCGGCAAAGCCATAGCTCCCCTGCGGCGAGGCTCAAAGCCCGGGGCTCCGCCCCGCACCCCGCGCCTCAAACGCCGGCGGGGCTGGATTGTGCCCGCCACATCCAGCCCCGCCGGCGTTTGAGGCGCGGGTCTGGGCAGAGCCCAGGAAGCCGGGCGCAGGCCCGCTTCGCGGCTTCGGCCACCCCGCGACCCGCGCCCGTCCGGGCGACCCCCGCGGGTTCGGGCAGCGCCCGGGGGCCCGCTACGCCCCGACCAGTTCCGGGTGCCAGCGCCGCGCCACGGCCGGGTGCGCGCGGACCCAGCCCTTCAGCTCATTGCGCCCGTATTCGGCGTGCAGCGGGTTCGACGCGTCGTGCGCGATCCCCGGGGCAGAGCGCAGGTAGTCGCCCGGGACCGTCTCCACCACCGCGTCCAGCCGCGGGTTGTAGAAGAACGGCACCGAGTACCGCTCCACCGATCCCGGCGGGCTCACCACCCGGTGGTCCGTGGCCGTGAGGTAGCCCTCCGTCGCGATCTCCAGCAGCTCGCCCAGGTTGACCACGAACGCGCCCGGCAGCGGCGGCACGTCCAGATAGCCCCCGTCCCGGACCACCTGGAGCCCGCCCACCGAGTCCTGGAGCAGGAGCGTCAGGAAGCCGTAGTCCTTGTGCGCGCCGACGCCCTGGTCGGTGCCGGACGGGGCGGACCCCGGGTAGCGGATCAGCTTGGTGTGCAGGTGGGGGCGGTCCGCGAAGGCCTCGTCGAAGAAGTCCGGCGGCGCGCCGATCGAGGCGAGGATCTCCTGGAGCAGGCGGTGGGCCACCGCCGCGAGGCGCGACTGCCAGTCCAGGACCACCGTACGGAGCTCCGGCAGGGCGGTGGGCCACTGGTTCGGGCCCTCCAGCCACAGGTACGCCGGGTCGTCCGGCCCCACCACCGGCGCCGGGCGCTCCGCGCCGACGTCCAGCTGGTCCCGCCAGTCGGAGGCCCCGCCGGTCAGCTCGTGCCCGATGCGGGTGTAGCCGCGGAAGTGCGGGGAGTTCAGATTGCTCACGGCGAGCCGGTCGGCCTCCGGCAGGGCGAAGAAGGCCCTGGTCAGTTCCAGGATGCGGGCGCTCTCGGCGGCGGTGACGCCGTGCCCGGTCAGGTGCAGGAAACCGGTGTCCCTGGCGGCTGCGTGCAGCTCCTTCAGGAATCCGGCCCGCCGGGCCGGGTCGTCGGCCTGCGAGAGGTCCAGGACGGGGAGGGTGTGCGCGGACGGCATGACGGCTCCGTTTCGGGATGTCACGGGGTCCTGTTCCCCAGAGGTGGCGGGGGCCGCGGGCGGGGAGGGCCGCCGGCAGGGATGGTGCCGGGACCGCGTGAGCCGCGTACAGGACCAAGTCGGATCGGGGTGGATCAGGCTTGGGGACGGTCCGGCGGCAGACAGCTCGTCGTCGTGACACGCATGTGGTCCACATGGCGGCGCTTGACGAGGAGATCGGTCATACCGTGAGCGTACGCCCGTACGACGCGTCACCAGTACGGGTGATTCGGCCTGCCCGGACGGCGTTGTCCGGGGACCGGCTACGCTGGACCCGTGGCAGTCGTCGATGTTTCCGAAGAGCTGAAGTCCCTCTCCTCGACCATGGGGTCGATCGAGGCCGTCCTGGACCTCGACAAGCTGAGGGCAGATATCGCCGTGCTCGAGGAGCAGGCCGCCGCGCCGTCCCTGTGGGACGACCCGGAGGCCGCCCAGAAGATCACGAGCAAGCTTTCGCACCTCCAGGCGGAGGTCCGCAAGACCGAGACCCTGCGCGGGCGCATCGACGACCTCGCGGTGCTGTTCGAGCTCGCCCAGGAGATGGAGGACGCGGACACCCTCGCCGAGGCGGAGAGCGAGCTGATCTCCGTGCGCAAGGCGCTGGACGAGATGGAGGTCCGGACCCTGCTCTCCGGCGAGTACGCCGAGCGCGAGGCCCTGGTCAACATCCGCGCCGAGGCCGGCGGCGTGGACGCCTCCGACTTCGCCGAGCGCCTCCAGCGCATGTACCTGCGCTGGGCCGAGCGCCACGGATACTCGACCGAGGTCTACGAGACCTCGTACGCGGAAGAGGCCGGCATTAAGTCGACCACCTTCGTCGTCAAGGCCCCGTACGCCTACGGCACGCTGTCCGTCGAGCAGGGCACCCACCGCCTCGTGCGGATCTCGCCCTTCGACAACCAGGGCCGCCGCCAGACCTCCTTCGCGGGCGTCGAGGTGCTGCCGGTCGTCGAGTCCAGCGACCACGTCGAGATCGACGAGGGCGAGCTGCGCATCGACGTGTACCGCGCCTCCGGCCCCGGCGGCCAGGGCGTCAACACCACCGACTCGGCGGTGCGCATCACGCACCTGCCGACCGGCATCGTGGTCTCCTGCCAGAACGAGCGCTCGCAGATCCAGAACAAGGCCAGCGCCATGAACGTCCTCCAGGCCAAGCTGCTGGAGCGGCGCCGCCAGGAGGAGCAGGCCAAGATGGACGCCCTCAAGGACGGCGGAAGCTCCTGGGGCAACCAGATGCGGTCCTACGTCCTGCACCCGTACCAGATGGTCAAGGACCTGCGGACGGAGTTCGAGGTCGGCAACCCGCAGGCGGTGCTCGACGGCGAGATCGACGGCTTCCTGGAGGCCGGAATCCGCTGGCGCAAGCAGCAGGAGCAGACCGCGTAACCCAGCGCGCGAGCGACGTACGGAAGGGCCCGGACACCACTGGTGTCCGGGCCCTTCCCGCGTATGTGATCGGTACGCGGCACGAACGCGCCGCGCGCACCGTACGCGGCGCCCGGAGGGAGCCTAGGCGGTCTGCTGGGCCACCAGCACCAGAGCCGCCACGAGGACGACCATGAGCACGATGAGGGCCACCGGGTTCAGGCCGGAGAAGGGGCCCTCCTGCTGGAGGCGCTCCCGGTTCGCCCGGCACACCGGGCAGCGGCCCTGGCTGACGGGTGCGGCGCAGTTCGCGCACACGAGCCGGTCATATGTCATGCGCTCCTCCTCTCGTCCCCTCGGTCGTCTCGTTGCCTATAACGGCGTGGGGAACCAGAGCGTTCCCCCTACCACTGTGCCAGCTTCGCCGACATTCGGCGCGGCCCGTCCGGGCAATCACGGTCCGGACCGCCCGGGACCAGGGGATAAAAGGGGCAACTCCGGATGCCGGGTCCACACCCCGCGCCCGTTCGCGTATGGTCACGCACACCTACTCCCGGCGACCGTGGTGCACCCGTGATCCGATTCGACAGCGTCTCCAAGTCCTACCCGAAGCAGAGCCGTCCCGCACTCAGAGAAGTCTCCCTCGACATCGCGAAGGGCGAGTTCGTCTTCCTCGTCGGCTCCTCCGGCTCCGGCAAGTCCACCTTCCTGCGGCTCATCCTGCGCGAGGAGCGGGCGAGCCACGGCCAGGTGCACGTCCTGGGCAAGGACCTCGCCAAGCTCTCCAACTGGAAGGTTCCGCAGATGCGGCGCCAGTTGGGGACCGTCTTCCAGGACTTCCGCCTGCTGCCCAACAAGACGGTGGCCGAGAACGTGGCCTTCGCGCAGGAGGTCATCGGCAAGCCGAGGGGCGAGATCCGCAAGGCCGTCCCGCAGGTCCTCGAACTGGTCGGCCTCGGCGGCAAGGAGGAGCGGATGCCCGGCGAGCTCTCCGGCGGTGAGCAGCAGCGCGTGGCCATCGCCCGCGCCTTCGTCAACCGCCCCGCCCTGCTGATCGCGGACGAGCCCACCGGCAACCTCGACCCGCAGACCTCCGTCGGGATCATGAAGCTGCTGGACCGGATCAACCGGACCGGCACCACCGTCATCATGGCGACGCACGATCAGCAGATCGTGGACCAGATGCGCAAGCGCGTCATCGAACTCGAACAGGGCCGACTCGTACGCGACCAGTCGCGCGGCGTCTACGGCTACCAGCACTGAAAGGCCCTTGAGAGTCATGCGCGCCCAGTTCGTCATGTCGGAGATCGGCGTCGGCCTCCGTCGCAATCTCACCATGACCTTCGCGGTCATCATCTCCGTGGCCCTGTCACTGGCCCTGTTCGGCGGCTCCCTGCTCATGAGCGAGCAGGTGAGCAGGATGAAGGGCTACTGGTACGACAAGGCCAACGTCTCGATCTACCTCTGCAACAAGCAGGACGCCCAGGAGGCCGGCGAGGCCGCTGCCAAGCCGGACGGGTCGGCAGGCGGCGCCGGCGGCGTTGCCACCTGCCGCAAGGGCGCCGTGACCGAAGAGCAGAAGAAGCAGATCGAGTCCGAGCTCAAGCAGATGTCCCTGGTCAAGTCCGTCGCCTACGAGTCGGCCGACGAGGCGTACAAGCACTACCAGGAGCAGTACGGCCACACCGCGCTGGCCTCCTCCATCACCCCCGACCAGATGCAGGAGTCCTTCCGGGTCAAGCTCAAGAACCCGGAGAAGTACAAGGTGGTCACCTCCGCCTTCGCGGGCCGGGACGGCGTCCACACCGTCGACGACCAGCGCCAGGCGATCGACGACCTCTTCCGGATCCTCAACTACCTCAACGTCGCGGCCGTGGCCATCATGCTGATCATGCTGATCGTGGCGCTGCTGCTGATCGTCAACACCGTGCGCGTCTCGGCGTTCAGCCGCAGGCGGGAGACGGGGATCATGCGGCTGGTGGGTGCGTCCAGCTTCTACATCCAGGTCCCCTTCATCATGGAGGCCGCCGTCGCCGGTCTCATCGGCGCGCTCTTCGCCTGCCTCATGCTCGTCTCCGGCCAGTACTTCGTGATCGACCACGGCGTCGGCCTGCGGGACAAGATCCAGCTCATCGACTTCATGGGCTGGGGATCGGTGCTGGCCAAGCTCCCGTACGTGCTCTTCATCGGCCTCCTGATGCCCTCCATGGCCGCCTTCATCGCCCTGCGCAAGTACCTGAAGGTGTGACAAGCGCCCCGCGAGCGGTCCGGTCAACCATCCATACCGGCGCGGGGCTTGTCCTAGACTCGGCGCCATGCCGGGTCTGCCCGCCTTCTGTCTCCGGCCCCGCGACCTGCCTCGCGGGGCCGTTTTGACGTTGGTCTTCCTCGCCGCCGTCGCAGCCGGTGCGTGCACCGGCTGCTGGGACCGCGAGGAGGGCGCGGCCGCCGCCGCCCGTACGGGCAGCTCCGCGCTCCCGTCCCCCCGCGGGGCGGGCACCGCCGACCGCGACGCGGTCGCCCGGGCCGCCGCCGAGGCCGTGGCCGACGGGAAGTCCGGCAAGACGGCCGCCCAGGAGGTGGTCAGCCGCAGCGGCGACCGCTGGGGCACCGTCTACGACCAGGGCGAGTACGCCGCCTTCGCCGAGGGCCTCGACGGCCACTGGACCGGCGTCGGGATCTGGGCCGAGCGCTCCCGCGACGGCGTGATCCGGATCGACGAGGTCCAGCCCGGCAGCCCCGCCGCCCGGGCCGGACTGCGCGCCGGAGACCGGCTGCTCAGCGTGGACGGGCACGCCGTCACCGGCCTGGCCGTGGCCGACGTGGTCGCCCTGCTGCGCGGTGCGGCCGGCACCCCCGTCGTGCTGAACCTGAGCCGGGACGGCGCCGACCTCACCGAGACCGTCCTGCGCGAGCGGCTGCGCGTCGAGCCGGTGACCGTACGGCTGCTCCCGGGCGGCGTCACCGTGATCAAGGTGGCCTCCTTCACCCGTGGTTCCGGCGAGCGGGTCAAGGCCGCCGTGCGCGCGGCCCCGCCCGGCGGCGGGGTCATGCTCGACCTGCGCGGCAACCCGGGCGGGCTCGTCACCGAGGCGGTCACGGCCGCCTCCGCCTTCCTGGACGGCGGGCTCGTGGCGACGTACGACGTACGGGGGGACCAGCGGGTCCTGAACGCGGCCCCGGGCGGGGACACGACCCGGCCGCTGGTGGCCCTCGTCGACGGCGGCACGATGAGCGCGGCCGAGCTGGTCACGGGCGCCCTCCAGGACCGGGGCCGGGCCGTGGCGGTGGGCAGCCGGACCTTCGGCAAGGGCTCCGTGCAGATGCCGACCGAGCTCCCGGACGGTTCGGTGGCCGAGCTGACGGTGGGCACGTACCGCACACCGGCGGGCCGCAGCCTGGACGGCGGCGGCATCACACCGGACGTGGCGGCGGGCGACAGGGCCGAGGAACGGGCCGTCACGGTATTGGGTGGCCTCGGGGTGGGTCCTTAGTGCGAAAATGAGCGCACTATGGCTAAGGAAAAAGGGCGCAAGCTGATCGCCCAGAACAAGAAGGCGCGGCACGACTACACGATCCTCGACACCTACGAGTGCGGTCTCGTCCTCACGGGCACCGAGGTCAAGTCCATGCGCCAGGGCCGGGCCTCGCTGGTGGACGGCTTCGTGTCGGTGGAGGGCCGCGAGGCGTGGCTCTACAACGTGCACGTGCCGGAGTACAGCCAGGGCACCTGGACCAACCACAGCGCCCGGCGCAAGCGCAAGCTGCTCATGCACCGGGAGGAGATCGACAAGCTGGAGCGCAAGGCGGACGAGTCGGGTCACACGATCGTGCCCCTCTCGCTGTACTTCAAGGACGGCCGGGCGAAGATCGAGATCGCGCTGGCGAAGGGCAAGAAGGAGTACGACAAGCGGCAGACGCTGCGGGAGAAGCAGGACACCCGCGAGACGAACCGCGCGATCTCGGCCGTGCGCCGCAAGCAGCGGGGTACGGTTTAACCTCCTGGCACTCCGTGGTCGACTTCGCGTACCATGGGTGTCAGCACCGCACCGCCCCCGGGTGGCGCGGTTTGTCAACAAAACATGGGGATGATCGGTTTCGACAGCGGATGTCGATGCAGGGGAAGCGAGCCGAGGAAGCGGCAATGATCTCGTAAACCATATGTCGCAAACAATAATCGCCAACTCCAAGAGCGATAACTCCCGCTTCACCCTCGCTGCCTAATAACAGTGAGCTGAAGCCTCTGTGAGGAGCGTCAGCCCGGAAGTGGTCCCGGTCCGGATCCTGGCGTCAACAAGGGATCTAAACCTCTAGCCCCGGTCACGGGGGTTGGAGGGAAATCAAACAGTGACTGAGCCCGTCGGAGACTTGTCCGTGTGATCTCCGGGGCCGAGAAAAGCGCAGCGGACTGCGCTCGGAGAAGCCCTGCTTCTGCACCGTTGGACGCGGGTTCGATTCCCGCCATCTCCACTCATCCCATGTGGGCAAAGGCCCCGCGGCCGGTTACGGCTGCGGGGCCTTTGTCGTTTCGGCTTGCGCGGGCGTCCTACGCCGTCATACGGTCGTCTCATGGCGAAGACGCGCATCACCGTCACCTTCGATCCGGCGGACGAGGCGGTCGTCCGGGAGGCGGCTGCGGAGTACGGCCTCGACCTTGCCACCTTCCTGCGGACCGCCGCGCTGGCGGAGGCGGGTCGGCAGGCGCGCATCAGGGCCCGGTTCGCGGAGATCGACGCGATAAACCGGTCTGCGGAGGAGGCGGAGCCGACGGTTGTGTCCGATGACTCCTCCCCGGAGGACGACGCGGCCATGGACGCGTACCTCGAGGCCATCGACGCCGGATTCACCCGGCGGGGCGCCGTCGCGTGACCGTGTTCGTGTACGACACGGGCATGCTCATCGCCCTTGAGCGCAGGGACTCCGAAGCGCAGCGTTTCCATGAGCGACTCAGTGCACGGTCCGGATGGCACCCGCCGGTCGTGCTCGTCCCGGTGCTCGCCCAGGCCTGGCGTCCCCAGCCGGGGCACTGGACGCCCCTGAGCCGGGTGCTGCCGACCTGCGTGGTCTTCGGAGCCGACAGGGAACTGGCCGGGTGCGGCGTGTGCCAAGCGGGCCACACGGTCGAGGACGGGAAGCGCGGCGGAGTCGCGGCCGCGCTCGCCGCTCTGCCGGGCAAGAAGCGTCCTGATGCCGTCGATGCTCTGGTCGCGGTCGTGGCCGCTCGCCACGACCGTTCGGTGATTCTGACATCGGATCCGGACGACATCTGCGCCTATCGGGACGCACTCGGTGCGACGCCCGCGATTGTGGCGGTTCTACCGGTCGAGGAACTGGCGCATTTCCGCTCAGGGAAGCCGGCGCTCAGGTGAACGTGTGCTGGGTGAGCGTGGCGCCGCCCGCATTCACCCTCACCCGCGAGGTGGATTTTGCCGGTCAGGCCGCCCCGGGACCGTCCGAGTCCTTCGTCAGGGCGGTGGTGCCGGGGCGTTGTCCTTTTTTCGGGACGCGTGGCTTCTTCTTTCGGGCGCCAGCCGCGTGCTGATGGGCCCGGCAGGACGTCGAGTCGACGCTGACCATGCTCCAGTCGATCCGGCCCGTGAGGTCGGCGTCGGCCTGGACGGCTCGCGGGATCCGGTCCCATGTGCCGTCCGCGGACCAACGCCGCCTGGAGCGAACTCCACACCGTTGCCGCGCTCGCCGCACTCGACTGACCAAGGCCCCGCAGCCTCTCGGCTGCGGGGCCTTGGTCATGCATCATGCCGGGGTGTCTGCTAGCAGAACGGCACCTTGTTGAGGTTCAGCGCGTAGCGGGCGGAGATCCAGCCGCGGCCGTCGGCGAGCTTGTACCAGATCGAATTGCCGTCGACGGTCTGGCCGTTGACCTTGCACTGGAGGGGGACCACCGTGCCGGTGTAGACCTTGCCCTTCTTGGCGTAGCCGGTGCCGGGGCCGGAGCGGATGCCGAGGCCCTTGCCGGGGGAGACGATCTTGGCCTTCGGAGTCTTGTGGCTCTTCGGGGGCTTGGGGGGCTTGGGGCCGTGGTGGCCGCCGCACTTCTTGCAGTGGCCGGGCTTGCCCGTGTCGCCCTTCGGGCCCTTGGGGCCCTGCGGGCCCGCGGGTCCCTGGGGTCCGGCGGGGCCCTGTTCGCCCTGCGGGCCCTGGGGGCCGGCCGGGCCTTGCTCGCCTCCCGAGGGACCCTGTTCGCCCTGCGGGCCCTGTTCACCCTGCGGTCCCTGCGGGCCGGCGGGTCCCTCGGATCCTGCCGGACCCTGCTCGCCCTGCGGGCCCGCGGGTCCCTCGGATCCGGTCGGGCCTTGTTCGCCCTGCGGGCCGGCGGGTCCCTGGGGTCCGGCGGGGCCCTGTTCGCCCTGCGGGCCCTGGGGGCCGGCCGGGCCTTGCTCGCCTCCCGACGGGCCCTGTTCGCCCTGCGGGCCCTGGGGACCGGCGGGTCCCTGGGGTCCGGCCGGACCCTGGTTGCCCTGCGGGCCGGCGGGGCCCTGAAGTCCGCCGGGCCCCTGCGGACCTTGCGGGCCCTGCGGACCTCGCGGGCCCCGCGGGCCGACGTCGCCCTTGTCGCCCTTGTCACCCTTGGGGCCGGGCTTTCCGGGCTTTCCGGGCTTGCCGTGGTGGCCGTGGTGGCCGTCGTGGCCGGGCTTGCCGTCGTCGCCCTTGTCACCCTTGGGGCCGGTCACCGGGGTGGAGACGGCGAACAGGGCGGGGGCTTCGGTGCCCGTCGCCCACTCGCCGCCGATCAGCGTCGTGCCTTCCGGGGCGTTCGCGTCGACCCGTACGGACACGGCGAGTTGGGTCTGCGCGTTCGCCGGGAAGCGGAAACCGGCGCGGGTTCCGGCTTCGCAGGTCAGCAGCCGTGCGTCGGCCGACCGTGTGCACGGTGCGGCGGAGCGGCGGCCGTCCCAGTAGAAGCGGCGCTCCGGGAAGGTGGTCCGTTCCGGGGCGGCGATCCGGAAGGTGCCGCTGACGGCGCGGCCGGCGCCGTTGAGGGCCGCGATGACCACGCGGCCCGTCTTGCCGGGGGCGATCGAGGGGACGTACGGCTGGGAGAACCGGATGTTCGTGGAGTCGGCGAGAGCCGGCACGGCCGGTACCAGGCAGGTGGCGGTGACGGCCGCGACGATCAGGGCCGCGGGCACGGAGCGGGAAGCAGACAGCAAGGGGTGTTCCTCCGCGAAGGGAAGGGCGCTGGGGGAAAGCACTCCCAGTTATCGCGGATCACGAGCGGCGCGTGTGCGTACCACGCGGAGACGATCACCCGGCCGCCGCATGAACGGGCCCGCCGCGGTCGTCGCCAGGGCGAGCAGGGCGGCCGCCGCGGGTACCCCGTAGGCGGCGGTCGTGCCCGCGCTCTCCACGGCCCAGCCGGCGGTGGCCGAGCCGGCCGCGATGCCCGCGAGGATGGCGGTGACCGCGAGGGTCATGCCCTCGTTGAGGCGCCCCTCGGTGGTGAGGGCGTGGACCCGGGACATGGCGGTGACCATCGCAGGGGCGGTGGCCATGCCGGCCAGCAGGAGGGCGCAGGCGAGGGCGGGCAGGGAGCCGGTGGCCGCCGCGGCCCAGGGCAGGGTCATGAGGGCGGCCAGGGCGCACACGCAGGCTTTCAGCGAGCGGGGGCGCAGGACGCCGTAGAGCAGGCCGGCCGCGCAGGAGCCCGCCGCCTGGAGGGCCAGGACCAGGCCGGAGGCGGCGCCCAGCCCCAGGGCGTCGAGGTGGGCGATCGAGGCGACCTCCATCGAGCCGAAGACCACGCCCGTGACGAGGAAGAGGGGCAGCAGCGGGCTGAGGGCGCGCAGCGGTGAGCCGCGCCGGGGCGCCGCCGTCACCGGGGGCTGAGTGGAGCGGCAGGAGGTGAAGACCAGCATGCCGGTCAGCAGCAGGGCCGCGCCGACGAGGGTGCCGGCCTCCGGGAAGACGGCGCCGCAGAGGAAGGCCGCCAGCACCGGGCCGAGCATGAAGCACAGTTCGTCGGCGGCCTGTTCGAAGGACATCGCCGTGTGGTGCGAGGCCGGGGAGTCGCGCAGCAGGTGCGTCCAGCGGGCGCGGGCCATGCCGCCGATGTTGGGGGTGGTGGCGGTCGCGGCGTACGCGGCGAAGAGGGTCCAGGCGGGGGCCCCGGTACGGACGCACGCGATCAGGGCCAGCGAGCCGAGGACCGCGATCAGGGTGGCCGGGACGGCGACGCGGGCCTGCCCGTGGCGGTCGATCAGCCGGGCGGTCCAGGGCGCGACCAGCGCCGTGGCGCCCAGGCCGGTCGCCGTGACCGCGCCGGCGAGGGCGTACGAGCCGCGCTGGCCGGCGATCATCATGACCGCGCTGACCCCGAACATGCCCATGGGCAGCCGGGCGAGGAGGTTCCCGGCGGTGAATCCGCGGGTGCCGGGCACGGCGAACAGGCGGCGGTAGGGGCCGTGGGGAGCGCGGGTCGGCCGGGAGGGACGGGAAGGACGGGAAGGACGGGAGGGACGGGAAGGACCGTCGGCCCGGGTGGCGAGGACGAGGGTGTTGCCGGTGACGGCCATGAGGGGCATGACGACCACCCTCGGCCGGGACGGGGTGCACCGTCCAACACCTGTTCGGAGCCCATTCACGCCTTTGTGTTGTTAGTCTCCGGGGATGATGTCCCGCGATGTGGATCCCCGGCTGCTGCGCGGCTTCGTCGCGGCCGCCGAGGAGCTGCACTTCACCCGCGCCGCCGCCCGCCTCTACGTCGCCCAGCAGGCGCTCAGCCGCGATGTCCGGCGGCTCGAACACGCCCTGGGCACCGCGCTGTTCCTCCGCACCACCCGGCAGGTGGAACTGACCGCCGACGGCCGGCGACTGCTGCCGCTGGCCCGCCGCGTGCTGCGCGCGCACGAGGAGCTGGCCGCCGCCTTCGGCGCGCAGTCCGAGCCCCGCGCGCTCCTCGTCGACCTCAACACCGACGGGCCCGGCACCGGGCGCACCGTGCTGGAGCGGGCCCGCGAACTGGCCCCGGACTGCGAGCTGATGGCCCGCTTCGAGAGCGGGCTCACCCACGCCGCCGCCGAGGTCGCGGCCGGCCGGCTCGACATCGCCTTCGGCTACGCCGACGGGTTGGACCCGGCGCTGCGGGCGCCACTCGCGCAGACGCCCGTACGGTACGAGCCGCTCGCCGTGGTGCTGCCCGAGGGGCACGCGCTGGCCGCACGGGCGTCCGTACCGCTGGACGCGCTGGCCGGGGAGACCGTGTACGCGGGCGCCGGGAACCCGCGGACGCTGGAGTGGACGGGGCTGGCGCGCGAGCTGTTCGCCGGGCGGGGGATCCTGATGGCGCCGCCCGCGCCGGTGGCGGTCGGGAAGGAGGAGTTCGGCCGGGTGATGGCCAAGACCGGCAATCCGGTGCTGGCCACCGTGGACTTCCTGGACATGCCGGGCTGCGTGAAGCTGCCGCTCACCGACCCGGTGCCGCTGTCACCGCTGTCGATGGTGTGGCGCAAGGGCTTCGCCCACCCCGGTCTGGACGCCCTGCACGCCGCGGCCGCCGAGCTCGCGGCCGAGCGGGGGTGGCTCGATCCGCCGCCCGGGAGCTGGCTCCCGGCACGGCTCACACACGTCCCGGGCAGCGGGTGAGACCAAGGTTTCCCGGCGGTCATCCGGCGGGGACCGAGGCCGAAACGCGCCCTTCCTACGGTCTCCTCAGGACGCGACAGCTGTGGAGGCGAGCGATGACCGGTACCGCACCGCGCAAGGGGGGCCGCTGGATCGAGCGGTGGGATCCCGAGGACGAGACCTTCTGGAAGGAGACGGGGGAGCGGACCGCCCGCCGCAACCTGATCTACTCCGTGCTCTCCGAGCACATCGGGTTCTCCATCTGGTCCCTGTGGTCCGTGATGGTCCTCTTCATGGGGCCCGAGTACGGGATCGACCCCGCCGGGAAGTTCGCCCTGATCGCGACCGCGACCGTCGTGGGCGCGTTCGTGCGGATCCCGTACACCTTCGCCGTCGCCCGCTTCGGCGGCCGGAACTGGACCGTCGTCAGCGCGCTGCTGCTGCTCGCGCCGACGGTGGCCGCGGTGGTGGTGATGGAGCCCGGGACCTCGTACGGGACCTTCCTGCTCGTCGCCGCCCTCACCGGGGTGGGCGGCGGCAACTTCGCCTCCTCCATGACCAACATCAACGCCTTCTTCCCGCTGCGCAAGAAGGGCTGGGCGCTCGGCCTGAACGCCGGCGGCGGCAACATCGGCGTGCCCGTGGTGCAGCTGGCCGGACTGCTGGTCATCGCCACCGCCGGGGCCACGCACCCGCGGCTCCTGCTCGCCGCCTACATCCCGCTGATCGTGGTCGCGGCGGCGCTGGCGGCCGTGCGGATGGACAACCTGGCGCCCGTGCGCAACGACACCGGCGCGGTCCGCGAGGCGCTGAAGGACGCGCACACCTGGATCATGGCGTTCCTCTACATCGGGACGTTCGGGTCCTTCATCGGATACAGCTTCGCCTTCGGGCTGGTGCTCCAGACGCAGTTCGGCCGCACCCCGCTCCAGGCCGCCTCGCTGACCTTCATCGGACCGCTGCTCGGTTCGCTGATCCGGCCGGTGGGCGGGGCGCTGGCGGACCGGTTCGGCGGGGCGCGGATCACGCTGGGGACGTTCGTGGCGATGGCGGCGGCGACCGGAGTGGTGGTCTTCGCCTCGGAGCGCTCGTCGCTGCCGGTCTTCCTCGTCGGCTTCGTGTCGCTGTTCGTACTGAGCGGGCTCGGCAACGGGTCCACGTACAAGATGATCCCGGGCATCTTCCAGGCGAAGGCACTGGCGCGCGGGATGAGCGGCGAGAGCGCGGCGGCCTACGGGCGCCGGCTGTCCGGGGCCTCGATGGGCCTGATCGGGGCGGTCGGCGCGCTCGGCGGACTGGGCATCAACCTGGTCTTCCGGGAGGCGTTCCTCACTTCCGGCTCCGGTACGGCGGCCTTCGTCACCTTCCTCGGCTTCTACGCCCTGTGCTGCGCGGTGACGTGGGCGGTATACCTTCGCCGGCCGGCGGCCGCGGCGCTCCCGCCGGTCGGGGTCGAAGCGAAACCGCAGCTCACGTCGGTGTAACCGGGGCGAAATACGGGTGAACCGAGTCCGACACGCCGGGTTGGCAGGCTCGGTCCACCCGTACCGCCCCCCTTTGCGTCACTAGGCAGGTCACGATGGACGACACGAACACCGGCCCGCTCGCGGGCTTCACCGTCGGAGTCACCGCGGCACGGCGGGCGGACGAACTCATCGCGCTGCTGCGGCGGCGCGGAGCGGCGGTGCTGCACGCGCCGGCGCTGAGGATCGTGCCGCTCGCCGACGACAGCGAGCTGCTGGCCGCCACCAAGGAGTTGATCGGCTGCGCACCGGACGTGGTCGTGGCCACCACCGCCATCGGCTTCCGGGGGTGGATCGAGGCGGCCGACGGGTGGGGGATCGGCGAGGAACTGCTGGAGCGGCTGCGGGCGGCCGAACTGCTGGCGCGCGGGCCGAAGGTGAAGGGTGCCATCCGGGCCGCCGGGCTCGTGGAGGCCTGGTCCCCGGAGTCGGAATCGCTCGCCGAGGTACTGGAGCGGCTGCTGTCGGCCGGGGTGGCCGGGCGGCGGATCGCCCTCCAGCTGCACGGGGAGCCGCTGCCCGGCTTCGTCGAGGCGCTGCGGGCCGGCGGGGCCGAGGTCGTGGTGGTCCCGGTGTACCGGTGGATGGCGCCGGAGGACCTCGCGCCGCTGGACCGGCTGCTGGACGCGATCGTCGGCGGCGGGGTGGACGCCGTCAGCTTCACCTCGGCGCCGGCGGCGGCCTCGCTGCTGTCCCGGGCCGAGGAACGGGGCCTACGGGAACCCGTGCTGGACGCCCTGCGCGGCGGCGGGCCGCTGGCCGCGTGCGTCGGGCCGGTGACCGCGCTGCCGTTGCAGGCGCACGGGGTGGACACGGTGCAGCCGGAGCGGTTCCGGCTGGGCCCGCTGGTGCAGTTGCTCTGCCAGGAACTGCCGGGCCGGGCGCGGGTGCTGCCGGTCGCCGGGCACCGGATGGAGATCCGGGGGCACGCGGTCCTGGTGGACGAGGAGCTGCGGCCGGTGCCGCCGGCCGGGATGGCCATGCTGCGGGCGCTGGCACGGCGGCCGGGCTGGGTGGTGGCCCGGGCGGAGCTGCTGCGGGCCCTGCCGGGCGCGGGGCGCGACGAGCACGCCGTGGAGACGGCGATGGCCCGGCTGAGGGCGGCCCTCGGGGCCCCGAACCTGATCCAGACGGTGGTCAAGCGGGGGTACCGGCTGTCCCTGGACGCGGGCGGGGAGACCAAGTACGGCGGGCTCCCCGTGGACGCGGTGACGGCCAGGGGGATCCTGGGTTAGCGTGCGTGGATGATCATTGACGGGGTGGAGATGAGGGGCGTCGCGCTGGGCGACGCGGCCGGGCTGGCCGAGGCGTTCGCGCGGAACCGGGCGTACATGGCGGCCACCGAGCCGGTCCGGCCCGACGCCTATTACACCGAGCGGGGGCAGCGGGAGCGCATCGAGGGACTGCTCGCCGAGCGCGACGGGGGGCGGCTCTTCCCGTACGTGTTCGTCGAGACGGCCACCGGCGCGCTCCTCGGCGCGATCAACCTGGGCTCGATCGTGCTCGGGGCGCTGTGCAGCGGCGGCCTGGGGTACTGGGTCGACCGGGCCTGGCACGGCAGGGGGCTGGCCACCGCGGCCGTGGAGGAGGTCTGCCGGGTCGCCCGCGACGAGCTGGGCCTGCACCGGGTGGAGGCCGGGACCCTGCTCGACAACCTGGCCTCGCAGCGGGTGCTGGCGAAGGCGGGCTTCGAGGCGTACGGGGTCGCGCCGCGGTACCTCCACATCAACGGTGCCTGGCGGGACCACAAGCTCTTCCAGCGCCTCCTGCACGACGACCCACCGGCGTTCTAGCCCGCCGGGTGCGCCGCCGCTCCCGGGGGCTCCGCCCCCGGACCCCCGCGCCTCAAACGCCGGCGAGGCTGAAAGAACGGGGCTCCGCCCCAGACCCCGCGCCTCAAACGCCGGCGGGGCTGGATATGCCGGCGGGGCTGGATGGGCGGGCGGGGCTGGATGGGCGGGCGGGGCTGAAAATGCCCTGCGGGGAATCCAGCCGCACGTGGCGGACGGCACCAGCCGAATCCAGCCCCGCCGGCGATTGAGGCGCGGGTCCGGGCAGCGCCCGGGAAGCCCCGCGCAGCGGCGTGCCCGCACCCGCACGGGGGGTTCCGCTGCGCGGCAGCGGGCGGCAATCTGGTACGGCACCCCACGACGGGAGGCTGACGGCATGCGGTTCGACTCCGGGCGGGTCTGTCTGGACCTGGTGGCCGAGGGGATCCGGGACGGCGACGCGCTGCGGCTGTGGCTCACCGGGGCCGGGCTCGTGCCCGACCGGACGCCGCTCGCGCGGGTGGGGCCCGACTGGGCCGCGGCCTTCCGGGCCCTGCGCGGCGACGTGGAAACCCTCGTACGGGCGGAGCTCTCCGGCGGCGATCCCGACGAGAACGCCCTCGCCCGGGTCAACGCGCTGGCCGCCGGACCACCCCCGGGCCTGTGCGCCGTGATGGACCAAGAAGGACACCTCGTACGGGAGTTGTGCGGCGGCGTGGAATGCGGTGCGCTGCTCGCGGCCGTCGCCCGGGACGCCGTTGAGCTGCTCACCGATCCCGGTGACCGCGCCCTGCTGCGGGCCTGCGAGGGCGACGGCTGCACCCGGGTCTACCTGGACACCTCCCGCGGCCACCGGCGCCGCTGGTGCTCCAGCGAGCTGTGCGGCAACCGCGAGCGCGTCGCCCGGCACCGCCGCCGGGCCCTCGCGGCCGGATCCGGCTAGTGCTGTGGCCGGAAAGGTTTGCCGGGTCGCGGCGTCCGGTGCGGTGGATCGCAAGGCGGAGGATCGCGGCTCGTACTGGACGTACTTGCGCGGTCCGACAACGCCGCGAGGTGCCGTGCCGGGCGCCGTGACCCGGTGAACCTTTCCGGTCACAGCACTAGGCGGCGTACGCACCCCGCGAGAGCGGTTCCGGAACGGGCGTGCGGACAGGGGGCCGGTTCGCGTACGGTTGACGGTCGCCCATGCACGTCAGAAAGGGGCCTTGGTGGCCGCGCAGAATGCCGCTGTCGACAGCACGGCGGATTCCGTCCGCGATCGGGAGATCGCGGTCGAGCAGACGCATCTCGACCGGGTGTACCGACGTCTGGAGGAGAAGATCCACGAGGCCGAGTTCCTCATGAACGACGCCGCCAAGCGCGGCCAGGTGGGTACGCCCGGCGCACTCGCCGAGCGCGACGCGCAGGTCTTCCGGGCGGGCATCCACCTGAACCGGCTGAACGCCGAGTTCGAGGACTTCCTCTTCGGCCGCATCGACCTGGTGCGCGGCAAGGACGGCGAAAGGGGGCCGGACGGCGCCTACACCTCCGTCGAGCCCGCCGACGACGCGATCCGCGAGGACCTCACGGCCGACATCGCCGAGACGCTGCACATCGGCCGCATCGGAGTCCTGGACTCCGACTACGCGCCGCTGGTCATCGACTGGCGCGCGCCCGCCGCCGCGCCGTTCTACCGCTCCACGCCCAAGGAACCCGGCCGCGTCGTGCGCCGCCGCGTGATCCGCTCCAAGGGCCGCAAGGTGCTGGGCGTCGAGGACGACCTGATGCGCCCGGAGGTCACCGCCTTCCTGGACGGCCAGGAGCTGCCCGCCATCGGCGACGGCGCCCTGATGGCCGCCCTGGGGCGGGCCCGTACGCACTCCATGCGCGACATCGTCTCCTCCATCCAGGCCGAGCAGGACCTGGTCATCCGGGCGCCCGCCGCGTCCGTCGCCGAGGTCGCGGGCGGGCCCGGCACCGGCAAGACCGCCGTCGCCCTGCACCGCGCCGCCTACCTGCTCTACCAGGACCGGCGCCGCTACTCCGGCGGCATCCTGATCGTCTCCCCGACCCCCTTGCTCGTCGCGTACACCGAGGGCGTGCTGCCCTCCCTCGGCGAGGAGGGCCAGGTGGCCATCCGGGCGCTCGGCTCGCTGGTCGACGGCGCGGAGGCCACCACGTACGACTCCCCGGCCGTGGCCCGTATCAAGGGCTCCTCCCGGATGCTCAAGGTGCTCCGCAAGGCCGTGCGGGGCGCACTGGAGCTCGGCGGCGCCCCCGACCGGCTGCGCGTGGTGGCCTTCGGCCGCCGCCAGGAGCTGGAGGCCGGCGAGCTGAACCGGATCCGGCAGAACGTGCTCAGCGGCACCGCCCCCGTCAACCTGCTGCGCCCCCGCGCCCGCAAGCTGCTGCTCGACGCCCTCTACGCGAAGTCCGGCGGCGCCGGCCGGCACAGCGATCCGGAGCTGGCCGCCGAGCTGCGCTCCGCCTTCGACGAGGACATCTCCACCGAGGACGCCTTCATCGGCTTCCTCGACGCCTGGTGGCCCGAGCTGACCCCGCGCGGGGTGCTCGCCGCGCTGGCCGACGAACGCCATCTCGGCCGCTGGTCGCGCCGCGACCTCAACCCGCGCGAGACCCGCCAGCTGGCCCGCTCGCTGCGCCGGGTCGGGCCGGACGGCAAGGGCCCCCTGTCGGTCCACGACGTGGCGCTGCTCGACGAGCTCCAGCAGCTGCTCGGCGCCCCCGCCCGGCCGAAGCGCCGGCGGGAGATGGACCCGCTCGACCAGCTCAGCGGGCTGGAGGAGCTGATGCCGACCCGCGAGGAGACGCAGTGGGAGCGGGCCGAGCGGCTCGCGGCGGAGCGCACCGAGTACGCGCACGTCATCGTGGACGAGGCCCAGGACCTGACGCCGATGCAGTGGCGGATGGTGGGCCGCCGGGGCCGGCACGGCACCTGGACGGTGGTCGGCGACCCGGCGCAGTCCTCCTGGACCGACCCGGAGGAGGCGGCCGCGGCCCGCGACGAGGCCCTGGGCAGCCGGCCGCGCCGGCGGTTCACGCTGACCGTGAACTACCGCAACCCGGCGGAGGTCGCCGAGGTCGCCTCCCGCGTGCTGCGCCTGGCGATGCCCGGCATGGAGCCGCCGTCGGCGGTGCGCTCCACGGGCCTGCGGCCCCGTTTCACCGCGGCGCCGGGCGACCTGGGCACCGCGGTCCGGGAGGAGACCCGGCGGCTGCTGGAGCAGGTGGACGGCACCGTCGGCGTGGTCGTGGCCATGGACCGGCGCGCGGAGGCCGCGGGCTGGCTCGCCGGCCTGGGCGAGCGGGCGGTGGCGCTCGGCAGTCTGGAGGCCAAGGGCCTGGAGTACGACGCCACGGTGGTCGTCTCCCCGGCGGAGATCGCGGAGGAGTCCCCGGCGGGCCTGCGGGTGCTGTACGTGGCGCTGACGCGTGCGACGCAGCAGCTGACGGTGGTCTCGGCCGACCGGGACAAGCCCGACGCGGACGGGGTGCCGGAGCTGCTGCTCCCGTAGCGGGCACCCGGGCCGCGTACGGCCGTATGGTCCGCGGCCAGGAGCGTGGTGCGCGGAACCGACGTCGAGCAGGGGGATCACAAACGGCGATCCTTTGTTAGCCTGAGTACGGCACCGACTCGATCCAAGCCCCCGGGCCCAACCTTCGTCGCTTAGAGCGACCACTTGCCGCGAGGCGAGCATGGCGGGTCGGTGTCACAGACGTAGGCGTCACCAGGTCCGCGCCCTCCACCCAGTGGAGGGCGCGGACCTGTTTTGTATGGACCCGCCATTCCGAACGCCCCTCAAATCTCGTATGGTGGAAGAGTCTTTCCGAAATTTGTAGCTGGTTACCTTGTACTGGCTGGTAGGTGGGACGATCGGACAACAGGTCCTGCCGCACCTGCTGTGGAGCGGGGCCCTGTGTGTTACAGCGAACCAGGGACAGAAGAGGAAACACGGCCATGGCAACGGCGCCCAGCGTCTCGTATTCGATGACGGTCCGCCTGGAAGTCCCCGCGAGCGGAACCGCGGTCTCCCAGCTCACCACCGCCGTGGAGTCCTCCGGCGGCTCGGTCACCGGTCTCGACGTGACCGCCTCCGGCCACGAGAAGCTCCGCATCGACGTCACCATCGCCGCGACCTCCACCGCGCACGCGGACGAGATCGTCGAGAAGCTGCGGGGGATCGAGGGCGTCAGCCTCGGCAAGGTCTCCGACCGCACGTTCCTGATGCACCTCGGCGGCAAGATCGAGATGGCGTCCAAGCACCCCATCCGCAACCGTGACGACCTCTCGATGATCTACACCCCGGGTGTCGCCCGCGTGTGCATGGCGATCGCCGAGAACCCCGAGGACGCGCGCCGCCTCACCATCAAGCGCAACTCCGTCGCAGTCGTGACGGACGGCTCCGCCGTGCTGGGCCTCGGCAACATCGGCCCGATGGCCGCGCTGCCCGTCATGGAGGGCAAGGCGGCCCTCTTCAAGCGCTTCGCGGGCATCGACGCCTGGCCGATCTGCCTCGACACCCAGGACACGGACGAGATCGTCGCGATCGTCAAGGCCATCGCACCCGGCTTCGCGGGCATCAACCTGGAGGACATCTCCGCGCCGCGCTGCTTCGAGATCGAGGCCCGGCTGCGCGAGGCCCTCGACATCCCCGTCTTCCACGACGACCAGCACGGCACCGCGATCGTCGTCCTCGCCGCGCTCACCAACGCACTGCGCGTGGTGGGCAAGGCAGTTGGGGACGTCAAGGTCGTCATGTCGGGCGCCGGAGCGGCCGGTACCGCCATCCTCAAGCTGCTCCTCGCGGCGGGCGTCAAGAACGCCGTCAGCGCCGACATCCACGGTGTCGTGCACGCGGACCGCCCCGACCTCGTCGACGCGGCTCCCGACTCCCCGCTGCGCTGGATCGCCGACAACACCAACCCCGAGGGCTACACGGGCACCCTGAAGGAGGCCGTGGTCGGCGCCGACGTCTTCATCGGCGTCTCGGCCCCGAACGTGCTGTCCGGCGAGGACGTCGCCGCCATGGCGGAGGGCGCGATCGTGTTCGCGCTCGCGAACCCGGACCCCGAGGTGGACCCGGCCGTCGCCCGCCAGACCGCCGCCGTCGTGGCCACCGGCCGCTCCGACTTCCCGAACCAGATCAACAACGTGCTCGTCTTCCCGGGTGTCTTCCGCGGCCTGCTGGACGCCCAGTCCCGCACGGTGAACACGGACATGATGCTGGCCGCCGCGAGCGCGCTCGCGGACGTCGTCGGCGAGGACGAGCTGAACGCGAACTACATCATCCCGTCGGTGTTCAACGACAAGGTCGCGGGCGCGGTCGCCGGCGCCGTCCGCAAGGCCGCCTCGGCCGGGTGACGGCCGCTGTGACCGCCCTCACCGCCGTCTGATCCCGGCGCGTCGCGAGATGCGGGCCCGGGGGGCCGCCTCTAGGGTTGCGGGGATGCCCGCGAGGTCCGCGGTCCGCATCCACCGGTGCGGACGGAGTGTCACCGCGGCGTGACTGTGGCGCTTTTCGTGTGACCCCGGCGGGTGCCGGATTGGCTTTCCCGCCGCTGGTGGGGGCAGGATGCGTAACCGGGCGAGAGGGTCTGACGTTCAGACCCGGGTCCGGGGACTGTCCGAGGGCCCTGGCAGCATCGGCTTCGATCTCACGCCTCTAAGGCAAGTTGAACACGGGAGTACAACATGAACCGCAGTGAGCTGGTGGCCGCTCTGTCCGAGCGCGCCGAGGTGACCCGCAAGGACGCCGACGCCGTTCTGGCCGCGCTCGCCGAGACCGTCGGCGAGATTGTCGCCAAGGGCGACGAGAAGGTCACCATCCCCGGCTTCCTGACCTTCGAGCGCACCCACCGTGCCGCTCGCACCGCGCGCAACCCGCAGACCGGCGACCCCATCCAGATCCCGGCCGGCTACAGCGTGAAGGTCTCCGCGGGCTCCAAGCTCAAGGAAGCCGCCAAGGGCAAGTAGTCCTGCCCCCCGGCGCCGAGGGCCGCACAGGCCCTTGGAACGGCAGTAGTACACAGTGATACGTAGAACGGCGAAGGGCGGCCACCCCGGGTGGGGCGGCCGCCCTTCGGCCTGTCCGGGGCCCGGAGCGCGGGTGCGACCCCGGGGGCCCCGGTCCCGCCGCGCAGGCCCCGCAGGCCCCGTGAGGCCCCGTCAGGGCGCCCGGGGCGCGGGACGCGAGAGCCCCCCGGGCCCTTGCGGGGCCCGGGGGGCTCGGTCCGTACGGGAGGTACGGCACGTAGGCGGAGCTACAGCGTTACGGCGGTACAACGCCGAGGCGGTGCGAACTCAGACGAGGTCGCCGCCGGGCAGCTCGACCTTCGCGCCGAGCTCGACGAGCTTCTCCATGAAGTTCTCGTAGCCGCGGTTGATCAGGTCGATGCCGTGCACCCGCGAGGTGCCCTCGGCCGCCAGCGCCGCGATCAGGTACGAGAACCCGCCGCGCAGGTCCGGGATGACCAGGTCGGCGCCCTGGAGCTTGGTGGGGCCGGAGACGACCGCCGAGTGCAGGAAGTTGCGCTGGCCGAAGCGGCAGGCCGAGCCGCCCAGGCACTCCCGGTAGAGCTGGATGTGAGCACCCATCTGGTTGAGCGCCGAGGTGAAGCCGAGCCGGGACTCGTAGACCGTCTCGTGGACGATCGAGAGGCCGGAGGCCTGCGTCAGGGCCACCACGAGCGGCTGCTGCCAGTCGGTCTGGAAACCGGGGTGGACGTCCGTCTCCAGCGCGATGGCCTTGAGCGGGCCGCCCGGGTGCCAGAAGCGGATGCCGTCGTCGTCGATCTCGAACGCCCCGCCGACCCGGCGGAAGGTGTTCAGGAAGGTCATCATCGAGCGCTGCTGGGCGCCGCGCACGTAGACGTTGCCGCCGGTGGCCAGGGCCGCGGAAGCCCAGGAGGCGGCTTCCAGACGGTCCGGGAGGGCCTTGTGGTTGTAGCCGCCCAGCCGGTCGACACCCGTGATCCGGATGGTCCGGTCGGTGTCGACGGAGATGATCGCGCCCATCTTCTGCAGCACGCAGATGAGGTCCTCGATCTCCGGCTCCACGGCGGCGTTGCTGAGCTCGGTGACGCCCTCGGCCAGGACGGCCGTCAGCAGCACCTGCTCGGTCGAGCCGACGGACGGGTAGGGCAGGCGGATCTTGCAGCCGCGCAGGCGCTGGGGGGCCTCCAGGTACTGGCCGCCCTCGCGCTTCTCGATGGTCGCGCCGAACTGGCGGAGCACGTCGAAGTGGAAGTCGATCGGCCGCCCGCCGATGTCGCAGCCGCCGAGGCCCGGGATGAAGGCGTGGCCGAGGCGGTGCAGCAGGGGGCCGCAGAACAGGATCGGGATGCGCGACGAGCCCGCGTGGGCGTCGATGTCGGCGACGTTCGCGCTCTCGACGTGGGTCGGGTCGAGCACGAGCTCGCCCGGCTCCTCGCCGGGACGGACCGTCACCCCGTGCAGCTGCAGCAGCCCGCGTACGACCCGTACGTCACGGATGTCGGGAACGTTGCGCAGCCGGCTGGGTTCGCTGCCGAGCAGAGCGGCGACCATGGCCTTGGGCACGAGGTTCTTCGCACCGCGGACTCGGATCTCGCCCTCAAGCGGGGTACCGCCATGGACAAGCAGTACGTCGTCACTGTCTGTGCCGGTCATGAATCTCGCGTTCCGGAGAGGGGTGGGCAGGGGGATCAGTGAAAAGGGTAAGGGCCACCACCCCCTTGTTCGTAAGGCCGACGTGGCCGTAGGACTGTCAGGAATTCGGTACAACACCCTCCGTACCCACCACATGGCGGAGCGTTGCGTTCCGCCTGCTCCGTCCGTGCGCGCTCCTGGCTGCTGCCGTGCGCCCCGGAACTGCGTACGATCCGATCGCTCCGCCCGCTCCCCGCACAGGCCGAATGTGCGGGATCATGGCGGCATGACCGAGGTGTCCTCCCTCACAGGGCGGCTGCTCGTGGCCACCCCCGCCCTCGCGGACCCGAACTTCGACCGCGCGGTGGTGCTGCTGCTCGACCACGACGAGCAGGGCTCGCTCGGCGTGGTCCTCAACCGGCCGACCCCCGTCGGGGTCGGCGACGTCCTGCTGCCCTGGGCGCCCCTGGCTGGCGCGCCGGGCGTGGTCTTCCAGGGCGGCCCCGTGGCACTGGACTCCGCGCTGGGGGTGGCCGTCATCCCGGGCGAGGAGGGCCCGCTCGGCTGGCGCCGGGTGCACGGGGCGATCGGGCTGGTCGACCTGGAGGCGCCGCCGGAACTGCTGGCCGAGGCCCTGGGCGGCCTGCGCATCTTCGCCGGGTACTCGGGCTGGGGCCCCGGCCAGCTGGAGGAGGAGCTGGGCCAGGGCGCCTGGTACGTCGTGGAATCGGAGCCCGGAGACGTCTCCTTCCCGGACCCTGAACGGCTCTGGCGGGCGGTGCTGCGCCGCCAGCGCAGCGAACTCGCGATGGTCGCCACCTATCCGGACGACCCGTCGCTCAACTGACGGGCGCGAGGTTAAGTACCCTGGGTTCCATGAGCACTCTTGAGCCCGAGCGCGGGACTGGCACGGGGACCCTCGTAGAGCCGACGCCGCAGGTGTCGCACGGTGACGGCGACCACGAGCGCTTCGCCCACTACGTCCAGAAGGACAAGATCATGGCGAGCGCGCTCGACGGGACCCCCGTCGTCGCGCTCTGCGGCAAGGTCTGGGTACCCGGCCGGGATCCGAAGAAGTACCCGGTCTGCCCCATGTGCAAGGAGATCTACGAGTCCATGGGCCCCGGCGGGGACAAGGACAAGGGCGGCAAGGACAAGTAGTCCGCTCCTGGTAGTCCGTCCCTGGTGGTCCGCCCCTGGTAGTCCCCTGGTTCTTCCCTTCCGCGGACCGAGGCCCCCGGCGCGCCACCGTGCGTCCGGGGGCCTTTGCCGTGTTCGGGGGGCGCGTTAGGGTCGGCGCGACGAGCACTCTGCGGAACGGGCGTTGCGTAGGGCGCAACAGGCTGTCGCGAAGGGCTGACGCATGGACCTGATCCCCGCACCCCGGGTCGCTGTCTTCGGCGAGGATGGACGCCGCTACTCCTTCGGACCGGAGCCGGTCCTCGCCGCCGGGTCGGGGACCGGGGCGGTCGCGCGCTGGCTGCGGCGGGAGCTGGGGGCGGCCACCGGCTGGAGCCTGCCCGCCGCCGGGCCCGGCGCGGCCGCGGACGTGACGCTGCGCCTGGACCCGGAGCACGGGCAGGCGCCGGGGCCCGAGTCGTACGGGATCACCGTCGACGAGGCGGGCGTCGAACTGGTCGGGGCGAGCGGGGCCGGGCTGTTCTGGGCCGCCCAGACGCTGCGTCAGCTGCTCGGGCCCGACGCGTACCGCAAGGCGCCGGTGCCCGGGCGCGCGTGGGGCCTGCCGTACGGGCGGATCGCGGACGGCCCCCGCTTCGGGTGGCGCGGGATGATGCTCGACGTGGCACGGCACTTCATGCCCAAGGACGGGGTGCTGCGCTACATCGACCTGCTCGCCGCGCACAAGCTCAACGTGCTGCACCTGCATCTGACGGACGATCAAGGCTGGCGGGTCGAGATCAAGCGCCATCCGCGGCTGACCGAGGTCGGCGCGTGGCGGCCGCGCAGCCGGTGGGGGCACCGGGCCTCGCCGCTGTGGAACGAGACCCCGCACGGCGGCTTCTACACGCAGGACGACATCCGCGAGATCGTCGCGTACGCCGCCGAGCGGCACGTCCGGGTGGTCCCGGAGATCGACGTACCGGGGCATTCGCAGGCCGCGATCGCCGCGTACCCGGAGCTGGGGAACACGGACGTCGTCGACACCTCGGCGCTGGAGGTGTGGGACGACTGGGGGATCACCGAGAACGTGCTCGCGCCGACCGAGGCCGTGCTGCGGTTCTACGAGGGCGTCTTCGAGGAACTGCTGGAGCTGTTCCCCGCCGAGGTCTCGCCCTTCGTGCACGTGGGCGGGGACGAGTGCCCCAAAGAGCAGTGGAAGGCCTCCGCCACCGCGCAGGAGCGGATCCGCGAGCTGGGGGTGGACGGGGAGGACGGGCTGCAGTCCTGGTTCGTCCGGCACTTCGACGGCTGGCTCGCCGCGCGCGGGCGGCGGCTCATCGGGTGGGACGAGATCCTGGAGGGCGGGCTCCCGCCGGGAGCGGCCGTGTCCTCGTGGCGCGGCTACGGGGGCGGGATCGCCGCCGCCGAGGCCGGGCACGACGTGGTCATGTGCCCCGAGCAGCAGGTGTATCTGGACCACCGTCAGGCGAGCGGCGGGGACGAGCCGATGCCCATCGGGTACGTGCGCTCGCTGGAGGACGTGTACCGCTTTGAACCGGTGCCGCCGCAGCTGTCGGAGCGGGCCGCGGCGCACGTGCTCGGCGCGCAGGCCAATGTGTGGACCGAGGTGATGGAGGACCAGAACCGGGTCGACTACCAGGTGTTCCCGCGGCTGGCGGCCTTCGCGGAGGTGGTGTGGTCGCGGCTGCCGGAGCCGGGGGAGCGGGACTACGCGGACTTCGAGACGCGGATGACGGCGCACTACGCGCGGCTGGACGCGCTGGGGGTCGGCTACCGGCCGCCGGGCGGCCCGTTGCCGTGGCAGCGGCGGCCGGGGGTGCTCGGACGCCCCCTCGGAGGTCCGCCACCGAATGTGTGACGGGTGGGGGGTGGTGCGCACCGGAACCCGGTCTGGACCGGACCGGATTGGACCGGACCGGATTGGACCGGACCTGATCAGACCGGAGCTGATCGGAACTCTGTCTCGATTTCCCTCTATACGGGGAAAAGCGGGCGTTCGGGGAGGAGGTCTGGCGAAGGCGGCGCGGTGGGTCGTACGGGGCGCACGGGCGGGGGTCGGCAGGCGTCGGGCGTGGGCCGGGCGGGGGTGGTGGTGCGGGGTGGACCCTCGCGCCGGGCGGCCCGGAAGATGTGCCAGAGTTGCCACGTCCCGGCGGTGAGCACGTACCGTACGGCGGACAGGCGTGAGCGCCGGGACCGGGACATCGGGAAGGGGCAGCTGGGTTGACCACGCACGCACCGCACGCACCGCACGCACTGGACTCACCTCAGGGGGCTCCGGGCCCGCAGGCGGCGCAGTCCGTGACGCTGCCGGCCTCGCTCGACGAGGCCGTGGCGGCGCTCACGGCCATGCCCGCCGCCGTGCCCGTCGCGGGCGGTACCGACCTCATGGCCGCCGTCAACGCAGGGCTGCTGCGGCCCGCCGCCCTGGTGGGCCTGGGCCGGATCAACGAGATCCGCGGCTGGCAGTACCAGGACGGCCACGCGCTGCTCGGCGCGGGCCTCACCCATGCGCGGATGGGGCGGCCGGATTTCGCCGCTCTGATCCCGGCGCTGGCCGCCGCGGCGCGCGCCGCCGGGCCCCCGCAGATCCGCAACGCGGGCACCCTCGGCGGGAACATCGCCAGCGCCGCGCCCACGGGTGACGCGCTGCCCGTGCTGGCCGCGCTGGAGGCCGTGCTCGTCATCGTCGGCCCGGGTGGGCAGCGGGAGATCCCGGTGTCGCACCTGCTGGCCGGCCGGGAGATGCTGCGGCCCGGCGAGCTGATCGGATTCGTGCGGGTGCCGCTGCTGCACGCGCCGCAGGTGTTCCTGAAGGCCACGGGGCGTACGGGGCCAGGGCGCGCGGTGGCGTCCGTGGGGCTCGTACTGGATCCCGCGCGCCGGGGTGTGCGCTGTGCGATCGGTGCGGTGGCCCCGATGCCGCTGCGGCCGCTGGAGGCCGAGCAGTGGGTGGCCTCGCTGATCGACTGGGACGGCGAGCGGAGCCTGGCCCCCGAGGCGCTGGAGGCCTTCGGCGAGTACGTCGCGGCGGCCTGCGTGCCCGACCAGGGGGAACCGGTGGCTCCCGGTGTACTGCATCTGCGGCGGACGGTGGCCGTGCTGGCACGCAGGGCCCTGGGGAGGGCGCTGACCTCATGAGCGAGAACGAGAACGCGAACGTGACCCAGGGGAACGGCACGGCGGGCTGGGGCTGGGAACCGGTCCCTCAGGGCGGCGAGTACGACTCGGACGCCACGGCCTTCGTGAAACTGCCGCAGGACATGCTGGACGCGCTCGGGACCGGGGAGCCCCTCGCGGCGCCCGGGCACGGGTACGTACCGCCGCCGATGATCGTGCCGCTCGGTTCGGCCAGTACGGATCCGGCGGCCACCGGTACGTGGTCGATTCCGGTGCAGTGGCCCGAGGCGGGAGGCTCGGTTCCGGCCGGACCGGCGACCGCGGCGGGTTCGGGTTCCGGGTCGGTGGGCGGGCCGATTCCCGCGTCGATCCCGATTCCGGCGTCGGTCGCGGCGGCGTTCGCCGAGGCGGAGCCGGAGCCGGTGCAGACGCCGGTGCAGCCGCAGGCGCAGGTGCCCGTCGATGCGGGTGCGACGGCGGAGTGGCGGTTCCAGGAGGTGGCGCACGAGCCCGAGCCGGAGCCGAAGGGCGTGGCTTCGGCCACCGGGCAGTGGGCCGTCCCTGAGTTCTCCGAGTTCTCCGGTTTGCCCGAACTTCCCGAACTTCCCGAATTTTCCGAACAGCAGGGTGACTTCCGGCCGAGCGGGCTGGACGCCGACTGGAGCCAGGCCCCGGCGACGCTGCCGGGCGGCGCCACGGCCCCGTGGGCGTACCTGACGCAGCAGTCGGCCGCGGACCCGCACCTGGGCGCGAACCCGGGCCAGGGCCCGGACGCGGGCCCGGACGCGGGCCCGGACCAGCAGGGCGTGCTGCCGGGTACGGACGAGGCCGCGGCCGCTTCGGCCGCCACCGCCGCCGCCACGGCGCATGCCGCCGGGCGGTTGCTCGGGGGGCCCGGAGCGGGCGCCCCGGGGCGGGGGCCGCGCGTGCTGGGCGGGCCCGGTGTGGGCACCGCGCTCGCGGAGGGCGAGCCGGTGCATCCGGCCCCGCACGACATCGAGGCCGCGCACGGCCCGGCGGCGGAGCAGGCCGAGGGCGCCCGGGCCACCGATCACGCGGAGCCGACGGGGCACGCGGAGTACACCGGGCGCGGGGAGTACGCGCAGTACGCCGATCATGCGGAGTACGCCGAGCGCGCGGAGCCGGGCGGGCACGTGCGGCACGGGGAGCAGGCGCAGCACCCCGGGGCGGGTACCGACGGGCACGGTTTCTCCGCGTTCGGCCACGTGCCGGAACGGGGCGGGGCCGCCGAGGCCAATGAGCCCGCCGCCACCGAGCAGCCGGCGGCTTCCGGCGGCTTGGACCTCTTCGGCGGAGCGCGGGCCGAGGCGGCGGCAGCCGATCCCGCGGAACCCGCCGACCTCCCGCAGCCCCCGCAGGCCCGGCAGCCCGCCGAGCCCGCGCGTTCCGCCGGCACCGACGGGCACGGCTTCCAGGCCTTCGGCCACGCCGCGGAGCCCGGGTCCGGTGCGGCGCACGACGCCGTGCCCGGGGCGGAGCCGGACCCGGCGGAGCCGGGCCTCACGGTTTCCGACCCCGTGCCCGGGGCGGAGCCCGACCTGGAGGAGACACCGGGCGCCCTCACTCCGGCCGCGGACACCTCCGACAGCGCTGTGGCACTCCCGGACGAGGGAACCGGCGAAGGTGTCCCGGCTGAGGTGCCGACGTACGAAGAAGAACCGACCGCCGGGGCCGTCGCCCATCACGAGCACCCGCAGGCCTCCTACGTCCTGCGCGTCAACGGCGCCGACCGGCCCGTCACCGCTGCCTGGATCGGCGAGTCCCTCCTCTACGTGCTGCGCGAGCGCCTCGGCCTCGCCGGCGCCAAGGACGGCTGCTCCCAGGGCGAATGCGGCGCCTGCGCCGTGCAGGTCGACGGCCGGCTCGTCGCCTCCTGCCTGGTCCCGGCCGCCGCGGCCGCGGGCAGCGAGGTCCGTACCGTCGAGGGTCTCGCGACGGACGGGGAACTCTCGGACGTGCAGCAGGCGTTGTGCAGGTCGGGTGCGGTGCAGTGCGGGTTCTGCGTTCCCGGCATGGCGATGACCATCCACGACCTGCTGGAGGGCAATCACGCCCCCAGCGATCTGGAGACCCGTCAGGCGCTGTGCGGCAACCTCTGCCGCTGCTCCGGCTACGCGGGAGTCATCGACGCCGTGCGCGAGGTCGTGGCCGAGCGCGAGGCGGCCTCCGCTGAGCCCGCGGCTCAGGCCCCGGGCACGCCGGAGGCGCGCATCCCGCATCAGGCAGCGCCCGGCGAGGGCGGCATCCACCACGGAGGCACGGCGTGAGCGGGCAGGACGCGGCGACAGCGACCGGGACGGCGACGGCCACGGCAACGGCCACGGCGACGGCGATGGTGAACACCACGGTGACGGCCATGTCCGGCGCGGCCGCTGCCGCCGAGGCCGCGGAGCAGCAGGTCCCGCGCGGAATCGGAGTCTCCGTTCCCGCCGCGGACACCCGTGCCAAGGCCGAGGGCACCTTCCCCTACGCCGCCGACCTGTGGGCCGAGGGCCTCCTGTGGGCCGCCGTGCTGCGCTCCCCGCACGCCCACGCCCGGATCGTCTCCATCGACACCACGGCCGCCGCCGAGATGCCCGGCGTCCGCGCCGTCGTCACCCACGCCGACGTCCCCGGCGCCACCACGCACGGCCGCCGGATCGCCGACCGGCCGGTGTTCGCGCACGACGTCGTACGCCACCACGGCGAGCCCATCGCCGCCGTCGCCGCCGACCACCCGGACACGGCACGGCTCGCCGCGGCCGCGATCGCCGTCGAGTACGAACTCCTCGACCCGGTCACCGACCCCGAGCAGTCCTTCGGCGCCCCCGCCCTGCACCCCGACGGCAACCTGATCCGGCACATCCCGCTGCGCTACGGCGATCCGGAGGCGACCGGCGAGGTCGTCGTCGAGGGCCTGTACCGGATCGGCCGCCAGGACCCCGCCCCCATCGGCGCCGAGGCCGGACTGGCCGTGCCGCGGCCCGACGGCGGCGTCGAGCTCTACACCGCCTCCACCGACCCGCACGCCGACCGTGACCTGGCCGCCGCCTGCTTCGGCCTGGAACCGGACCGCGTGCGCGTGGTGGTCACCGGCGTCCCGGGAGCGACCGCCGACCGCGAGGACGCGGCGTTCCAGCTCCCGCTCGGCCTCCTCGCCCTGCGCACGGGCTGCCCCGTCAAGCTGGCCGCCACCCGCGAGGAGTCCTTCCTCGGCCACACCCACCGCCACCCGACCCTGCTGCGCTACCGCCACCACGCGGACGCGGAGGGCCGCTTGGTCAAGGTCGAGGCGCAGATCCTGATGGACGCGGGCGCGTACGCGGACGCCTCCGCGGAATCCCTGGCGGCGGCGGTGGCCTTCGCCTGCGGCCCGTACGTCGTCCCCCACGCCTTCGTCGAGGGCTGGGCGGTACGCACCAACAACCCGCCGTCGGGCCACGTCCGCGGCGAGGGCGCGATGCAGGTGTGCGCCGCGTACGAGGGCCAGATGGACAAGCTCGCGGCCGCCCTCGGCATCGACGGCGCGGAACTGCGCATGCGCAACGTCCTGGCGACGGGAGACCTGCTGCCCACCGGCCAGACGGTGACCTGCCCGGCTCCGGTGGCGGAACTGCTGCGCGCCGTCCGCGACTTCGAGCTGCCCGCCCTCCCGAAGGACACCCCGGAGGACGAGTGGCTGCTGCCGGGCGGCCCGGAGGGCGCGGGCGAGCCGGGCGCGGTGCGGCGCGGGGTCGGCTACGGGGTCGGCATGGTGCACATGCTCGGCGCCGAAGGGACCGACGAGGTCTCCACCGCCACGGTGAAGGTGGTCAACGGCGCCGCCACGGTCATCTGCGCGGCGGTCGACACCGGCCAGGGCTTCGCCACTTTGGCCCGACAGATCGTCCAGGAGATCCTCGGAGTCGAGGAGGTGGCGGTGGCCCCGGTGGACACCGACCAGCCCCCGGCGGGCCCGTCGGCGCACGGCCGCCACACCTGGGTGTCGGGCGGGGCGGTGGAGCGCGCGGCGAAAATGGTCCGCACCCAGCTCCTCCAGCCCATGGCCCACAAACTCGGCATGTCCACGGAGCTCCTGCAGATCGCGGACGGCCGGATCACGTCGTACGACGGCGCGTTCTCGATGACGGTCATGGAGGCCATGGAGGGCAAGGAGCTCTGGGCGACGGCCCAGTGCCGCCCCCACCCGACGGAACCCCTGGACGCGGACGGCCAGGGCGACGCCTTCGTGGGTCTCGCCTTCTGCGCGGTCCGCGCGGTGGTGGACGTGGACATCGAGCTGGGCTCGGTACGGGTCGTGGAGCTCGCGGTCGCCCAGGACGTGGGCCGCATCCTCAACCCCCGCCAGCTGGAGGCCCGTATCGAAGCGGGCGTCACGCAGGGCGTGGGCGCGGCCCTGACGGAGAACCTGCGCACGGTCTCCGGCCTGGTCCGCCACCCGGATCTGACGGGCTACGCCCTGCCGACTTCGCTGGACGCCCCGACCGTCCGCATCGTCAAACTGGTCGAGGAGCGCGACGTGGTGGCCCCGTTCGGCGCGAAGGCGGCGAGCGCGATCCCGGTGGTGACGACCCCGGCGGCGGTAGCCTCGGCGGTACGGGCCGCCACGGGCCGCCCGGTCAACAGGCTCCCGATCAGGCCGTCGGCGGCGGTCGCAGCACCCAACTCGTGACCGCGTAACCCGCATTGCACGTGCAACCCCGGAGTTGGGGCTGTCGGTGCTGGTCGCTAGAGTGATCGGTACGAGTGTGCACGCGCACGTGAACACGGGTGCGAACGGGTGTGAACGGGGACGGGGGGAGCGGCGCTTGGCGCTGCGACCACGGGGAGACGGGGGAGGCCATCGTGGCAGAGGAAAACAGGTCGGTTCTATCTGTAGGCCTTGCGGGCGACGTGGCGAATTCGATCAGGGCGCAAGCGGACGCACAGGCGCGGGCCGTCGCGCTTCGGGTCCAGTACGACGACCTGAAGGACTACAAGATCCTGGTGGACGACCTCCTCACGTCGCTGAAGGAGTCCCCGGCGCACCACGGGAAGTTGGCGGATGGCACGCTGCCACAGGGAGCACTGGGCCAGGGCTTCCCGGAGGCCGACAAGCTGTACCAGTCGTACAACACCGTCCACACGGAGCTGCAGAAGCTGTCGAAGGGTCTCTCGGTGCAGATCGAGGCCCTGGGTATCGCCATCCTGACCGCGGGCAAGAGCTACGACGACGTGGACGAGGAAACGAAGCGGCGCATGCTCGCCCTCGTCAAGCAGGCCAACGAGCAGTACGTCCGGAAGCGTGACTCGGACGCGGAGAAGAACGGCGACAGCCCGCATGGCACGCCGAACGATCCGCAGACGGACGACACGGGGAAGGGCGGTGTTATCGGATGAGCGAGTTCGAGAAGTACACGCACGCACAGCTCTACGCCATGACCGCTTCCCTCGATCCGAAGACGGTGTCGGCACGGGGCACGCAGCTCACCGAAGCCGCCAAGACGATCGAGAGGATCGGAAACAAGCTCCTGGACCACAAGGTCAAGGGCTGGGAGGGCGAAGCGGCCGATGCCTTCCAGACATGGGTGACCCGGGCGGGCCACGCGACGCTGGCGTTGAGCACGTACAGCGAAACGGCCGGCAAGTACATGACGCTGGCTGCGCAGACCATGTCCGAGATCCACATGCCCAAGTACGACGCTGGGGCAGAGGCCAAGCTCAAGGAGAACCTCGAGATCTCGCGGGAGTACCGCAACGACCCGGATGCGGTGCAGCTGGGACGGGAGGCGTGGTCGAAGCTGAACGGGGACCACGCGCGCGCCGTGGACGCCCTTACGAAGCTGTCCCAGTCGTACAGCCAGGCGTCGACGGAGATGGGCAAGACGCCGGTGCCGACGTTCCCGCCGCCGCCGCCGGTTCTCGTGCCGCCGAATCTCTACAGCGGAGAAGACATGGCGCGGTCTGGAGGAGAGTCCGGCGGAGGCGTCGGCTCGGCCGGATCCTCCTCGTACACGACGTCGAGCTCGAGCCATGGCACGTCCTCGAACGAGCCCGGGTGGGTACCTGGGCGCCAGCCGCGGCCGGACAACACGCTCCCGTCGGTGTCCATGCCGGGAATTCCGGATCGCGAGGTGGACCTGGACCTCGACACCGTCACCACGCTTCCCCCTCCGACTGCGCCTCCGGTGACGACCACGCCCAATGTCCCGCTGCCCACAGGGCCTCACGGTCCCACCCCGGGCCCTTTCATTCCGCCTCTGGGTCTCCCTCCGATCGGCGGTGTGAAGGGCCCCGGCCTTGGCGGTCCCGGCCTCGGCCCGTTCCCGGGTACGACGGGTCCCAGCGGTCCCGGCCGGGTCGGCGGTATGCCGCCCGGCATGCCGGCGCGTGACACCGGCATCATGGGCGGCCGTCCCGTGACGTCCACCGGACCCAGCTCGGGCATCCCGCGTGGCACGGTCATCGGCGAAGGTGCTCAGGCCGGCCGAGGCATGGGCGGTATGGGTGGCGGCTCTCACGGCGGCGCGGGCGGATCGGCGGCAGGCCGTCGGCTGGCCTCGGAGCCGGGAGGCGTCATCGGAGGGCGCCAGCCTGCCGGCACCCGCCCGATCGCGGGCGGCCAGCCGTTCACTCAGGGTGGCTCGGGCCTCGTGCGTAACAGCCCCGTTGGCGCCGGCGCGCAGACTCCCGGAAGGCAGCGGGACAACCAGGGGGGCGAACGCCCCGACTACCTCGCCGAGGACGAAGAGACCTGGCAGGGCAACCGTCGTGTTGTTCCGCCAGTGATCGACTGAGCAGAACGGACGTTGCACGGGATGCACATGCGTAAGGCGACCTCGGCCCTGGTGGGCCTCCTGCTGGCCGGGGTCGCCGCGACCCCGGCCCACGCGGAGACCATTCGATCGCAGCAATGGCATCTCGACGCCATGAAAGTCAACGAAATTTGGAAAGTCAGTACGGGGAAGGGCGTTACCGTCGCGGTAATCGACGATGGAGTCCAGGAAATTCCTGAGCTAGAAGGCCAGCTCGTTCCTGGCAAGGGTTTCACGTCGCAAGGTGGCGACGGACGTACTGACCGGGGCGGTCACGGTACAACCATCGCCGCCTTGATCGCTGGGACGGGAAAACACCCGAGTGGCGACGGTAGCTACGGACTTGCGCCCGACGCCAAGATTCTCCCAATCCGCGTTTCTAACACTGAAATGGCGACGCCGTCATGGGTTGCGGCAATTCGGTACGCGGCAGACTCGGATGCCAAGATCATCAATATGTCGCTGGGCATCGCCAGTAAGCCGGAGGATGATCTGGGGCGGGCCGAAGCGGTGAAGTATGCTCTCTCAAAGGGCAAGCTGATCTTCGCTGCCGTAGGAAACTCCGGGGACACGCTCAACGAGGTCGCGTATCCGGGTGCGACCCCTGGGGTGGTCGGCGTAGGCGCAGTCGATACCAAGGGTGAGCCGACCAAGGAGTCTCAGCACGGCCCCCAGGTGGACATGGCCGCACCTGGCATCGACATCGTCACGGCTTGCACGGGTAAGACGGGGCTGTGCAAGACCCACGGCACCAGTGACGCCTCCGCCCTCGCCTCCGCCTCCGCCGCCCTCCTCTGGTCCGCCCACCCCGACTGGACCAACAACCAGGTCCTCCGCGTCCTGCTGAACACCGCCGGCAAGCCCGTCGACGGCTCGCAGCGCAACGACTACGTCGGCTACGGCGTGGTCCGCCCTCGCGTCGCGCTGCAAACGCCCGGTGACCCCGGTCCGGCGGACGTCTACCCGCTGCCCGACCTCGCCGCGGCCCAGGCAGGGGCCAAGTCCCCCTCCACGCCCCCGGACGGCAAGGCCCCCGACGCGGCGGCGTCCAAGCCGGCGGCCCGGGCCGAGGAGAAGAAGAGCGGCGGCTCCCTCCTGTGGATCGGCCTCGGGCTGGGAGCCTGCGTGCTGATCGGCGGCGCCGTGACCGTAGTCGTCGTACGCCGCAACCGCTGACCTGACCTGACCTGACTGGCCTGACCGCGTGGTCGAAGGCGCCAACAAGGACATCGTGGAAAGGCAAGGCAGAGGCCGTTCCCGGGGGAGCGCCTGCCCCTGGGCGGCTCGCCGCGCAGCCGTGACCGGAATCGAACCGGCGTAACCCGCTTCGCGGATTCCACGGATCAGCAAGCCGACGACCACCCAGCCGCGCCCGCAGCCGCCCCTTCCGCGACACCCCTTGAGCGGACCAGACGGTCAGTCGTCTAAGTACAGGTACTCATGAGGGTGCGTTGCGGGTGCGATGTACTGTTCTCGGCCGAAATGATCACAGGGGTTGACGGGGGCTAGTGCGTGGCGTGGGACGAGTGGGAACAGATCAAAGCCGATGTGACCGGCGGGCAGTCCGTGGCGATGCGGCTCAACCAGGTTCCGGTTGAGCCCACCGCCGGGCCCAGCGCCGTGACGGGCGGCCTGAAGTCCAGCAAGAAGGCGTGGGCCACGGCCGGCGAAGGGGTCGGCTCCCTTCGCCAGAGCATCGGCGGCGGGCTGACCAAACTGGCGGACGGCCAGGTGGGGCTCGGCGCGACCACGGGGTGTCTGAGCGCGGCCGCGCAGAAGGAGGTGTACGACTCCTGGAAGAAGTACGCCGAGAGCGTCAGTGAGCGGTGCGGCTCGCTCCAGAGCATCCTGGAGCAGGTCGGCCGCGACGTGTTGACGACCGATGAGGCGGTCAACGGCGAGATGAACAAGCTGAACCTCAAGTACGCGGACACGGACGCCGTCGGCGGCCAGCCGAAGGGCCGGTGACGGCGGGATGGACTACGCCACCCTCAAGGCCTTCAAGCCCTCCGAGTACGAGGACGCCGCCGACGGATACCGCTCCATGGGCAATGTGGCCCAGGCGGCCAAGGAGCACGTCGAGAACACCGTCGCCGCAGGCATGCGCAAGACGCTGCTGGGCGAGGCGGCGGAGGCGTCGCAGAAGCAGCTTCAAGCCCTGGCGAAGAACTTCCACTACATCCAGACCGAATGCGGCGTCGTCAGCACGGCCCTCAACGGGTTCGCCTACGACATGGCGGCCGCCAAACGGAAGCTGGACGCGGCGATCGAGGACGCCCGGGCGGACGGCTGCACGGTGAACGGGAACGGCTCGGTCACGTTTCCCGCGGGTCAGAAGCCGGGCGACGAGAAGGTCGCCGACGGCGGCACGGTGACCGGGAGTGCCGGAGGCAGCCCGACCTCCGATGCCCTGGAGCGCCAGGCGGCGAACATCCACCCCAACCCGAACTACGGCAAGGCGATCGCGTACGCGAATCGGATCGCCGACGCGCTCAAGGAAGCCACGGACGCGGACACGAAGTGGGCGCCGAAGATACGGGCCCTCACGGCCGATGACGACCTGACCGTGTCCGCCCGGGACTGGACGGACGTTACGTCGGACACGGGGGGCGTGCGCGAGGCGGCCGATGCCTACCTCGACACGATCAAGCCCCCGCCCAAGAACGACTGGCCCCAGGACAACGCCAACTGGTGGAACAGCCTCTCCGAGGAACAGCGCGAAGCCTACGTCTCCATGCACCCAGCGAGCATCGGAGGACTCGACGGCCTTCCCTCCGCCGTGCGCGACGACGCGAACCGCATCGTGCTCGCGGAACAACGCGCCGCCAAGCAGGTGGAGTACGACGCCTGGCTCAAGAGGGAACCGGAGCACTACAGGCCCTACATCAGCCCCATCACGGGTCGCGAGGTGAAGGGCGCGATGGTCCCGACGGATGAGTGGAAGGAGTGGGACGAGAAGAGGAAGCAGCTGGAGAACGGCTCCAAGGGCGTGGACGCGATACAGAAACGTTTCGACAGCTACACGAGCGAGAGCACCCGCCCGTATCTGCTCGGCTTCGACGGCGACAACATGGGCCGCGCCATCGTCTCCATCGGAAATCCGGACACCGCCGACAACGTGGTGACGTACGTGCCCGGGACCTTCGCCAAGCTGGAGTCCCTCGACGGGGACCTCACCAGGGCCCAGCTTCTCCAGGCACAGGCGGAAGCCACCGACGGCTCCCGGAAGACGGCCTCGATCGTATGGCTCGGTTACGACGCCCCGCAGGGCATCATGACCGATGCGACGGAGACCAAGTGGGCCGACGCGGCGAAGGAGCCGCTGGGCAACTTCGTCCAGGGCCTCGAGGAAGCCAACCATCGCGACAGCGGCGTGAACCAGACGCTCCTTGGTCACAGCTACGGGTCCCTGGTGGTGGGCCAGACGATGAGCATGCACATGGACCTGCCGGTCGAAAACGCGATCATGGTGGGCAGTCCGGGCGTGGGCGTGGATCACGCGAAGGACCTGAACATCCCGCCGGACCGGGTCTTCGCGGCCACGGCCCAGAACGACTTCATCAACGCGGCCCCGCCCCCGGCCCGGGACCCACTCAGCCCGAAGGCGTACTGGGATATGTTCGACGACCGCACGATCGTCCACGGAACCGACCCGACCTCCGACGACTTCGGGGGCCAGGTCTTCGAGGTCCCCAACGGGAAGCTGCCGGGCGCGGGCTGGGAAATGATGCCCGCACACTCTCAGTACTGGGACGACAAGCCCCTCAGAAGCCTGGCAAACATCGTCACCGGAGGACGGCCGTGAATCTACGGAAAGCATTCCCGGCTGCCGCACTGCTGGCCGTGACGGTCATGGTGACCGCGTGCGGGGCACAGGAAGACACCGGAGAAACAGCGAAGCGGGTCACGATGAACGAGCAGCAGGCGATCGACCGGGCAGAAGAGATCATTCACCAGGCGGTGGACGGCATGTCGCCCCAGCCGACACTGGAGCGTACGGGCCCCGAGACCATCGGCCCCTGCATCGCCAGAGACGACCACGGCCCCGACGACCGACTGCAGGTCACCCTCTTCTACAAGCTCACCGGGGTTCCGGGGACCGAGGCCAAGAACCTCGTGCTGCAGGCGCGCGATGCCTGGCTGAAGCAGGGCCACAAGTACAACTCGTCCGACGAGAAGGACATGTCCGGCCCCTTCCCGTGGGTCAGCATGCGCACGGAGCCCGACGACTTCTGGATGGAAGGAATCACTGGGGTCCTGGACCGCACCAAGGGCGAGGGCATCGCCACCCTCAAGGTGAGGTCGCCCTGTTTCCTCCCGCCGGGTAAGGCCTCGGGGGCGACCGCGGCCGATCCCGCCGCGCTCCAGACCCCGCAAGCCGACGATCCCGCCGCGCGCCGCGCCCTCGGCCACTCCAGCCGGATCTACGACGCCCTGCGGGCCGGGTCGGCGCCCACGCAGCCCGGGGAAGGCCTCAGCACGGTCCGGGACGAGTACGGGACCTCGGTCCATCACGCTTGGTCGACCGAGCCGCTGTCGGAGGACGAGACGGTACGGGCCCTGGCGCGCGCGCAGGAGTACTTCCAGAGCGCGGGATGGAACGTCCGCCACCTGCCGACGCCCGGGCCCACCCCCGCCCTCGTCGCCGGCCACCCCGAAGAGCGCACGGTCGCACAAATCGCTCCCTCGACCACCGGCGCGGTACGCGTCGCGGTGACGACGCCCGCCAACGACCCGGCGTCCGCCGACGTTTGACGCGAGCCGCGCCCCGGGCCTTTCGTTCTGCCGTTCAGGCGCTGGAAGCCGTGACCGGAATCGAACCGGCGTGCCTCGCTTTGCAGGTTTGTCCGCGTTGGGCGCGTGATCCGGATGCGTTCAAGGACGTTCAATCCCGTACGCGGCCAGCGATCACCATGTGTGCATGAACTGCTCTGGACGGTCGCGCAGGGGGACGAACGAGACGGAAACTGAGACGGGCGGGCAGAACCCCGGCAGCCGCCGGCCAGGAGGCTGCGGGCGGTTCGGAGCCCCCGGCAGATCGTTGGCTGGCCGCGGGGCCGACTTTCATCCGCTGCAGCGGCATGACGGCACGTAATTCCCCTCCACCGCAGCACTGCCGCCACGTAAGCTCAACAGCCACCAGCGCCTCCGGTGGGGAGAAGTACGTGGAACTGTTCAGTCGCATCGACCTTTCGGTCCCGCCGGCACGTCGTTTCGGCATCTCCGTAGGGAGGGAGGTTGAAGAGGCACTCCACAACCAGCTCTCCCCTCTCGCCGGGGTCGTGGATGCGGTAACGCAAGAGCTCCATTTCTTTGCCACGCAGATATACCGGAAAAGTCCCGGTGGGGAATCTTGCTCGGCGATTTTCAATCATGCGCTGAACGACTTCATCATCCTCCTGAACTCGCTTTGGGACGGAGACGGACGTTCTTCCGCGCGCACAACACGGTCGCTTTATGAACACCTTGTGAATTATTGTTACGTCGCCGGGGATGCGGGGGCGGCAGAGCGATACAGGGACCACAAGACGGTAACTCACCAAATCCTGTCCCGTATGCTGAAGCGACTTCCCCTACTAGGCGGCACGCAGCGGAAGAGGGAAGTGCACAGAAGGAGGAAGTTGGGCAGCGAAAGCGCGCAACATCACCGATCGGTAATGAGACGACACGGCAATGCGTTCAACAGAGATTGGGCGCAGGTTGACCTCTACTCTCGGGCGAAGATGCACGGCTTGGAGAGTGACTATGACACGTATCGCCTGTTCTCCCAGGTGACTCATGGGAGTGCCGGCGGAACACTGGGAACGTTGCAGGCAGGGGCGGGTCCGGTGATCTATCGGACCGGACCATCTCTGGAGCTCGCTGCTATAGCCTTCCCGGAGGGTATTTCGTTCTTCAGGGACCTCTGCGTGCGCATCCATGCGATTCATGGCATCGATGGGGATAATACGGTTCGCTCTCTCAATGAACTAATTTCAGGCTGGGGAGTGTACAAGCGGGCATGTGAATGGGTCGACAAGAACCTGTGGCCCGAGTTGCCGCCTCTGCCGGGAGCCACCATCCTCGCGATATACCCTGCAGGTGGCACGCGATGGCTCCACTGGGAACCGAGTCTGGGATTGATCGCGATCGGCGCACCGCCAGTTAACGCTGCCGACACAGAAGAGAAAGTCAAGGCGCATATGGGGTTTTCTCCCGACGGTACCCATTCAGGCGACGCTGAAGGGCGCCCAATCACTGCCGCGGTGCACGGTGTGGTCATTCAGGTTGCCCCCGGAGCGAAGTGGATGCCCGCAGAGGCGATTTTGCAGCCGGGGCGAGGGGTTGAATTTGCCGACACGGTATTCAATAAGCTCCCACTCATCGAAAGGCCGACTCTCCAGGATTGAGAAGAGTGCGTTGAGTGCATGACAGGGAGCCAGGTTCCGCCGAGAAGCCGTTGTTCGGGCAGGCTGCACGTAAGGTGCACCGTGTGCGGCTGCTCGCGCTCTTCGACCTCGACAACACCCTGATTGACCGGCAAGTCGCACTCAAAGGGTGGATCGGGCAGTTCCGCGGAGACCGCGGCCTGACTGCCGATGCTGAGCGCTTGTTCGGAGCTGCACTGCGCGCGAGAGCCGACCAAACAGACTTCGAGCGCCTGAGGGGCCCGCTCGGCCTGACCGAATCGGTTGACTCCCTGCGGAGCGAGTACGTCACCGGCATGTCCGCCCGAGCACGCTGTCTCCCCGGCCTGCCTGTTGCCCTCGGGCGGACGCAGGCGGTCGGCTGGACGCTCGGAGTGGTCACCAACGGCGCCGTGGATATCCAGCTCGCCAAGCTGCAGAGTGCGGGGTTGGTGGACCTGTTCGACGGCGTTTGCGCCTCGGGGGAGGTCTGCGTGCGGAAGCCCGGACGGGCTGTCTTCCACGCCGCAGCCCAGCGCTGCGGCACCACCCTCGCCAAAGGCGGGTGGATGGTGGGCGACAACCCGCAGACGGACATCGAAGGCGGTCGCGCGGCGGGGCTGCGGACGGCATGGATCTCCGCCGGACGGCAATGGCCGGCAGGTGTCCGCAGCCCCGACCTGGTGGCGAGGACTGCCTCAGAGGCGATTGGCCTCCTGCTAGGGCAGTGCGCTCACACTTCCGGCGCGGGGTGAAGCCTCGCGAGGGCCTTGCCGAAGTCCAGCTTCTGATCCCGGGAACTCGCCCAGCGCTCCATGACCAGTGCTGCGGCTGCCGCGAGGTCGCTCGGCAGGCCCGCTTCATCGAGCGCGTCCGCGGCTTCTCGCAGCTGTGTCCTTCCCTGAGCTGGGCGGACCGTAGAGGACCACACCGGACCGTGTCACAGATCGCCTCCGCTCAGCACGTCCCGGGCCTCATCAACCAGTGCCACGGCCGCGCCGAGCCGGTTGTCGACTACGAAGTGAGGCCCCTGGGGCCGCAGTTCCATGTCAACTGTGGCGATGTATTCGTCCCATGACTCCATCTTCCAAGCGTCGCGGGCCGCCCCCCTGCGGCCGGAAGGCCGGGTACTGCCCGGAGAGGCGGCGCAGCAACCCGGAGACCTCCGTCACCAAGTCGCGTGCCGGCCGCCGCGCGGTCGGTCTCCCGGAACAGCTCGTTGACCTCCTGGGCGCCCACCGCAAGGCCCAGGAGGCGGAGCGGCAGGCGGTTGGGAAGCGCTGGGTGGAAGGGGACTGGGTGTTCCCCGACGAGCACGGGCGCAGCCCGTCCCACAGGAGGGACTGGGCCGAGTGGAAGGCTCTGCTCGTCGAAGCGAAGGTTCGTGACGGGCGGCTGCACGATGCGCGGCACACGGCGGCCACGGTTCTGCTCATCCTCGGGGTGCCCGAGCGCGCCGTGATGGGTCTCATGGGTTGGTCGACCACGGCCATGGCCGCGCGGTACCAGCACATGGTCGACGCGGTGCGGACCGACGTTGCGAGGCAGGTGGACGGGCTGATCTGGCAGTCCGATGCGCTTCGGGCGGGAGACGGTAGAGAGAGTGGGTCCTAGTAAGTCACCTTGATTGCATGGATGTTCTGCTAGTTGCCGTTGAACTTGCTCGCTGACTGGTCCAGTTGTCGGATAGCCTGATCGTCGATCAGTCGCCGTCTCCCGCATTCGGGAGCTGACATGTGTCGCCGTCGCCCCCACTGGGGTGCTGACACAAGAGGAGAAACCTTGCCCAGCAAGGACTACAGCTACGACATCCCGGACCACCCGATCGATTACCAGAGGTTGGATCCGAGGGACATCCAGTTCGATCACCGCGCGCAGCGCAACCTCAACAAGGCCCGTGCGCGGACCATTGCTGAGAAGCTGGTCCCCACGGCTCTGGGGACGCCGATCCTCTCGAAGCGTGAGGATGGGCTGTATGCGGTGGACGGTATGCACCGCCTCTACGCCTGCCAGCTCATTGCGGCCGGCGAGGTCTCGGTCCCGAAGAAGGTCCGCAACGCCGTTCAGGTCATCGTTTGCGAGGTTCACTCCGACCTCTCGATGGCCAATGAGGCGTCGCTGTTCATCATCAAGAACAAGGAGTCCTCGAAGGTCGGACCGAACGACGAGTTCAGGATCGGTTTGTTGGCCGGGCACCCGCTCTTCCAGGACACCAACATCGTGCTGGAGAAGCACCAGCTCAAGGTTGGCAGCAGCTCCGCCAACGGCGTGCGCGGCATCAAGGGCATCCTCAGCATCGTCATGGACCACGGCCCTGAGACCCTGGACCAATCGCTCACCATCGCTGAGGAAGCCTGGGGCCGCCACCCTGACACCTGGCACGCCGTCACTATCGGCGGCATTGCCACGGTGATATCCAAGCACCCTGAGTTGAAGGCCAAGGAGTTGGCGGAGAAGCTCAAGCGCCAGGGCGACCCCACTTCCTTCAAGGCCAAGATTCAGACCATCGCCACCAACAACAACACCCGCGCCGACGGCACCAAGGGCCGCCTCAAGGCCGCTCACTTGGCTGTTGCCTCCGCGTGGAACGCCAACCGCCGCGTCAACCGCATCCCCCTTCCGAACATCTTCGAGTAGCCCCAGCTGAGGTGGCGCCTCGCCCTTACTCCTGAGGTGCGGGATGCCATGCACTCCTCGCTCGTCACCGTGAACTGAGACGGGAACTGAGACGGATGGCCGAAGTGGCGACACCCCGCCGGGGTGTCGCCACTTCGTTTTGCCTTGTCAGGCGCTGGAAGCCGTGACCGGAATCGAACCGGCGTGCCTCGCTTTGCAGGCGAGTCCCTCAACCACTCGGGCACACGGCCGTGAGGTGTGATGTGCTCGACCGTACGGGGGGCCGGGGGGCCGAGGAAGGGCTGCGCGGCGGGCGCCATGCGACTGCCATGCCGCTGCCATACCCCGTTCACAGTCCTAGGTCGCGGGGCCGAGGCGGGATCCGTCGTATGGACAGGGCCGAGACCGGGGTACGCACCTTACGCTGGGGCGATGAGCGCCCTTGAACCCCGTGTGCCCCAGAGAGCCGCGCCGGTCCCGCCCCTGCCACAGGGCGGGATCCTCGGGCCCGCGTACCGGACGATCAGCATCGGGATCATCTCCGTCGTCTTCCTGATCGCCTTCGAGGCCACCGCCGTGGGGACGGCCATGCCCGTCGCCGCGCGGGAGCTGGACGGGGTCGGGCTCTACGCCTTCGCCTTCTCCGCCTACTTCACGACCAGCCTCTTCGGCATGGTGCTGGCCGGGCAGTGGGCCGACCGGCAGGGGCCGCTGCGGCCGCTGACCGTCGGCATCGCCTCCTTCGCCTCCGGGCTCGTGGTCTCCGGGACCGCCGGGGCCATGTGGGTGTTCGTGGTCGGGCGGGCCGTGCAGGGCTTCGGCGGCGGGCTCGTCATCGTCGCGCTGTACGTGGTGGTCAGCCGGGCCTACGAGGAGCGCGTGCGCCCCGCCATCATGGCCGCCTTCGCCGCCTGTTGGGTGGTCCCCTCGATCGTCGGACCGCTGGCCGCGGGCACGGTCACCGAACACCTCGGGTGGCGGTGGGTGTTCCTCGGGATACCGGCCCTCGTCGTCGTGCCGCTGGTCGTCGCGCTGCCGGCGATACGGCGGACCGCGTCCGGGCCCATCGAAACGGGTGGCGAGCCCGTCGCCTTCGACCGGCGGCGGATCCGGCTGGCCTTCGGGATCTCGGTGGGGGCGGGGCTGCTCCAGTACGCCGCGCAGGATCTGAGGTGGCTGTCGCTGGCGCCGGGCATCGCCGGCACGGCCCTGCTGGTGCCCGCCGTGCTGGGGCTGCTGCCGCGCGGGACCTACCGGGCGCGGCGCGGACTGCCGTCCGTGGTGCTGCTGCGCGGGCTGGCCGCGGGGTCGTTCATCGCCGCGGAGAGCTTCGTACCGCTCATGCTGGTCACCCAGCGGGGGCTGAGCCCGACGCTGGCCGGGTTCTCGCTCGCGCTGGGCGGGGTGACGTGGGCGGGCGGCTCGTGGGTGCAGTCGAAGGGGCGGATGGCGCCGTACCGGGAGCGGCTGATGGTGGGCGGGATGGTGCTGGTGGCGCTGGCCATCGCCGCGGCGCCCGCCGTGCTGATCGAGTCCGTGCCGGTGTGGACGCTGGCGCTGGCCTGGGCGGTGGGCTGCCTGGGGATGGGGCTGGTGATCGGCTCGACGAGCGTGCTGTTGCTGAAGCTGTCGGCGCCGGAGGAGGCGGGGACGAACTCCGCCGCGCTGCAGATCTCGGACGCGCTGGCGAACGTGGTGCTGCTGGCCGGTGGGGGCGCCGCCTTCGCCGCGCTGGGGGGTGGCGCGGTGGGGGCCGCGCACGCCGTCACCGCCGGGGGACCGGCCTCGCATCCCGCCGCGTTCGCGGTGGTGTTCCTGCCGATGGCCTGCGTGGCGCTGGTGGGAGCGTGGGTCGCGACCCGGCTGCACGCTCCCGAAGCCGGGGCGTGAGTGCACGGGCGGGGCGCCGCTGCCGGGGCTCCGCCCCAGAGCCCGCGCCGCACGGGTAGCGGCGCCGCTGCCTGGCCTCCCCCCAGACCCCGCGCCGCACGGGTATGCCGGCGCCGCTGCCGGGGCTCCGCCCCCAGAGCCCGCGCCTCCATCGCCGGCGGCGCCGAGGGGGCCGGGAAAAGGTGCGGAACCGGGGGTTCGGAGTGGCTACGCTGCGGGGATGGACGACCTGATCATCGGGCTTTCCGACGCTGAGCGCGCGGAGCTTGCCGACCTTGCCGACGCCCTCGGGCAGACACCCGAGGAGCTCGCGCTGGAAGCCGTACGGGCGCACGTGCGGGCCGAGCGCCAGCGGGTCGGGGAAGCCGCCGGGCGGCTTGCCCGGCAGCACGCCGGGCTGTTGAAGCGGCTGGGCGAATGACCCGCCACCTCACGCTCGCCGAGGTCCTCGACCTCGCCCGCCACGCCTGCCTGGCCCACGACCAGCCCGTCGAACTGCGCGCCCCGGGGCTGCTGGAGTCGGCGGTCCACCGGCCGCGGGCCAGGATGTTCGGGACCCCGGCGTACGGGGACCCGTACGAGCAGGCCGCCGCGCTGCTCCACGGCATCGCCACGAACCATCCCCTCGTCGACGGGAACAAGCGCACCGCCTGGCTGGCCGCCGCGACGTTCCTCGCGGTCAACGGGGTCGACCTCGGCGACGTGGACCAGGACGTCGCCTACGCACTGGTCATCGACGTGGCGGCCGGGCACGAGGCGGAGATCGGCCGGATCGCCGGCCGGCTGCGCTCCATGTGACGCTCGCCGCACCGCCCGAGGTCACGGGCCTGTCCCTCCGCGAGGGGCGGGCCCGTGCCGGTAAGGTGGCCCGGTTGTCCTACGTACGACTGCCGAGAGCGACGAACCGGAGACCGTGACTACTACCGCCTCCCACCACCTCTCACCCGCCTTCCCGGGCCGTGCCCCTTGGGGTACGGCCAGCGCGCTGCGCGCCTGGCAGCAGGGGGCGCTGGACCGCTACATCCAGACCCAGCCGCGGGACTTCCTCGCCGTCGCGACGCCCGGCGCGGGCAAGACCACCTTCGCGCTGACCCTCGCCTCCTGGCTGCTGCACCACCACGTCGTCCAGCAGGTGACGGTGGTCGCGCCGACCGAACACCTCAAGAAGCAGTGGGCGGAGGCGGCGGCGAGGATAGGCATCCGGCTCGACCCCGAGTACTCCGCCGGTCCGCTCAGCAAGGACTACCACGGGGTCGCCGTCACCTACGCCGGTGTCGGCGTGCGGCCGATGCTGCACCGCAACCGCTGCGAGCAGCGCAAGACCCTCGTGATCCTCGACGAGATCCACCACGCCGGTGACTCGAAGTCCTGGGGCGAGGCCTGCCTGGAGGCCTTCGACCCGGCGACCCGGCGCCTGGCGCTGACCGGTACGCCCTTCCGGTCCGACACCAACCCGATCCCCTTCGTCACGTACGAGGAGGGGAACGACGGGATCCGGCGGTCGTCCGCCGACTACACCTACGGCTACGGGAACGCGCTGGGGGACGGGGTCGTCCGGCCCGTCATCTTCCTTTCCTACAGCGGCAACATGCGCTGGCGGACCAAGGCCGGCGACGAGATCGCCGCGCGGCTCGGCGAGCCGATGACGAAGGACGCCATCTCGCAGGCCTGGCGCACGGCGCTGGACCCGCGCGGCGACTGGATGCCGAACGTGCTGCGCGCCGCCGACCAGCGGCTGACGGAAGTCAGGAAGGGCATCCCCGACGCGGGTGGCCTCGTCATCGCCTCCGACCAGGACTCGGCGCGCGCCTACGCCAAGCTGCTGCGGGAGATCACGGGCAGCAAGGCGACCGTGGTGCTCTCCGACGACACCGGCGCGTCGAAACGGATCGACGAGTTCAGTGCGGACGGCAGCCGCTGGATGGTCGCCGTCCGAATGGTGTCCGAGGGCGTCGACGTGCCCAGGCTCGCGGTCGGGGTGTACGCCACGACCATTTCGACCCCGCTGTTCTTCGCCCAGGCCGTCGGGCGGTTCGTGCGTTCGCGCAGGCGTGGCGAGACGGCCTCCGTGTTCCTTCCGACGATTCCTTATCTCCTCGGCTTCGCCAGTGAGATGGAGGTCGAGCGCGACCACGCCCTCGACAAGCCGAAGAAGCAGGGCGAGGAGGATCCGTACGCCGAGTCCGAGAAGGAGATGGACGAGGCGAACAAGCAGGAGGACGAGGACACCGGCGAGGACGAGCAGATGTCCTTCGAGGCGCTGGAGTCCGACGCGGTCTTCGACCGGGTCCTCTACGACGGCGCCGAGTTCGGCATGCAGGCGCACCCGGGCAGCGAGGAGGAGCAGGACTACCTCGGCATCCCCGGGCTGCTGGAGCCGGACCAGGTGCAGATGCTGCTGCAGAAGCGGCAGTCGCGGCAGATCGCGCACAGCCGGCGCAAGCCGGACGCGGAGGCGGACCTGCTGGAGCTGCCGGCCGACCGGCGGCCGGTGGTCTCGCACAAGGAGCTGCTGGAGCTGCGGAAGTCGCTGAACACGATGGTGGGCGCGTACGTCCACCAGAGCGGGAAGCCGCACGGGGTGATCCACACGGAACTGCGCCGGGTGTGCGGGGGGCCGCCGAGCGCGGAGGCTACGGCGGGGCAGCTGCGGGAGCGGATCAAGAAGGTGCAGGAGTGGGCCACCCGTATGCGGTGAGTTCACACAGAAAAGGGGACGGGTCCGTGCGGAGCATCGCACGGACCCCGTTGGTTGGGAACGACGCGGGGAGCGGTCAGGAACCGGCATAAAGAGGTAGTTGGCGCCCGGATTCTGGACGAGCCCTTCCGCTGAGCGGACCTGCTCGCTACTGTCCCCGCATCGAACGCACCGTGGCAGCGCCGCCGCGGGAGCGCAGCCGGTGCCATGGCCGCTACCGGCGGCCTCTCCGTGCGCTGCCGCGGGACCGGCGGCGTGCCACCCCGAGAGTCACCGCCGCTCACGAAAGAGGGAGAGGTGTCGTGACAGCGGAAACCTCCCAGACTCTCGACAGAGGGCTCAGAGTCCTCAAACTGCTCGCCGACACCGACCACGGTCTGACCGTCACCGAGCTCTCCAACCGCCTCGGTGTGAACCGCACCGTGGTCTACCGGCTCCTCGCCACGCTCGAACAGCACGCCCTGGTCCGCCGTGACCTGGGCGGCCGGGCCCGCGTCGGGCTCGGGGTGCTGCGGCTGGGCCGGCAGGTGCATCCGCTCGTACGCGAAGCGGCCCTGCCCGCGCTGCGGTCCCTCGCCGAGGACATAGGGGCCACCGCGCACCTGACCCTCGTCGACGGCACCGAGGCGCTCGCCGTCGCCGTCGTCGAGCCGACCTGGACGGACTACCACGTGGCCTACCGGGCCGGCTTCCGCCACCCGCTGGACCGCGGGGCCGCCGGGCGGGCGATCCTGGCCGCCCGTCAGGGCTCGCTGATCGAACCGGGGTACACGCTGACCCACGGGGAGCTCGAAGCGGGCGCCAGTGGCGCGGCCGCGCCGCTCGTGGGCATCACCGGGCTGGAGGGCAGCGTCGGCGTGGTCATGCTGTCCGACGCGGTGCCGGAGCGGGTGGGGCCGCGGGTGGTGGACGCGGCGCGGGAGGTCGCCGACGCGTTGCGCTGAGCCGCGGGCTCGGCGGGTGCGGGTGCGGGTGCGGGTACCTCCGGGTGCCGGTCCGTTGCCGGGTGCGGCGCCGTTGCCGGGGGCGCTGCCCCCGGACCCCCGCGCCTCAAACGCCGGCGGGGCTGAAAGAGCGCCTCGAACGCCGGCGGGGCTGGATGTGCCCGGGCTGGATGTGCCCGGGGTGGGGGGTGGGGCGGGGCCTATAGATTGGGCGGGTGCTCTCTCGTCTCACACGTTTGTCGCGTCCCGTCGCCCTGGCCGTCTGTGCCGTGCCCGTGGTCGGGGTGTTCGTTGCCGCGGCCTTCGCGCCGTTGCCCTTCGTGGTCGCCGTGCCCGGGCCGACGGCCGACGTGCTGGGGTCCGCGAAGGGTAAGCCGGTCATCACCGTCACCGGAGCTCCGGTCCGGGAGACCAGTGGCCAGCTGCGGATGACCACGATCCGGGCCACCGGTCCGTCCTCGACCATGCGGCTGCACGAGCTCGTCGGTCACTGGTTCGAGACCGATCAGGCGGTCATGCCGCGGGAGGCCGTCTACTCCTCGGGCGGAAGCGACGAGGAGATCGAGAAGCACAACCTGGAGGAAATGGCCAGGTCGCAGACGGCCGCGGCCGATGCCGCCCTCCGTTATCTCCACAAGGACCCCAAGGACGTGAAGGTCGAGCTCAACCTCGCCGACGTCGGCGGCCCGAGCGCCGGTCTCCTCTTCTCCCTCGGCATCGTCGACAAGCTCGACGGTGACGGCAGCGGCGGCGATCTCACCGGCGGACGCAGCATCGCCGGTACGGGCACTATCAACGCCGACGGCGCGGTCGGCGCCGTCGGCGGGGTGGCCCTGAAGACCCAGGCCGCGCGGCGCGACGGGGCGAGCGTGTTCCTCGTACCGAAGGCGGAGTGCGCGGACGCCCGGTCGGAACTCCCCGAGGGACTGCGGCTCGTCCCCGTCACCTCGCTGACGGATGCGGTGAACTCCCTTCGCGCGCTGAACCGGGGAGAAGCCGCTCCGTCCTGCTGACGGCCGCCTTGCGCAGCGCCGTCGTCGCCGCCGCCGGGCCCGTACTCAGTGCCGGCTGTCGTCCGCGGCCGCCTGCTCGACCAGCGGGATGATCCGCAGGGGCACCGGGTTCTCCATGACGATCGCCGTCGAGGCCCTGACGATCCCCTCGAAGCCGACCACGAGGTCGATCACCCGCTGGAGGTCGGCGTTGGAGCGGGCCACGAGCCGGCACAGCATGTCCCCGTGCCCGGTGGTGGTGTGCAGCTCCAGCACCTCCGGCACCCCGTTCAGGTGGGCCCGTACGTCGGCCCCCTGCCCCTGCTTGATCTCCAGCGTGGCGAAGGCGGTCACCGGATATCCGAGGGCCGCCGGGTCGACCTGCGGGCCGAAGCCGCGTATGACCCCGTTCGCCTGGAGCCGGTCGAGGCGGGCCTGCACCGTGCCGCGCGCCACGCCGAGGCGGCGCGAGGCCTCCAGGACCCCGATCCGCGGCTCGCGGGCGAGCAGGACGATGAGCCGGCCGTCGAGGTCGTCGATGCCCATGGATGCCTCCGGTGTCCACGCATGCTCGCGGGTGGTCATAGTGCACAGATGTTTCAACCATCCTGCGGCCATACTGGGCACTCTGTACACCCAAAGAGGAAACTATTGCGCAGCTTGTGGATCGGCGGGACTCTGCGCTCATGACTGAGACCCTCGACACCACCCCGCACACCGCGCGTGAGGCCGACCCCTTCCCGGTGAAGGGCATGGACGCGGTCGTCTTCGCCGTGGGCAACGCCAAGCAGGCCGCGCACTACTACTCGACCGCCTTCGGCATGAAGCTCGTGGCCTACTCCGGACCGGAGAACGGCAGCCGCGAGACGGCCAGCTACGTCCTGACCAACGGCGCCGCCCGCTTCGTCATGACCTCGGTCATCAAGCCGACGACGGACCACGGCCGCTTCCTCGCCGAGCACGTCGCCGACCACGGCGACGGCGTCATCGACCTCGCCATCGAGGTCCCCGACGTCCGTGCCGCGTACGCGTACGCCGTCGAACAGGGCGCCCGCGGCCTGGACGAGCCGTACGAGGTCAAGGACGAGCACGGAACGGTCGTACTGGCCGCCATCGCGACCTACGGCCAGACGCGCCACACGCTCGTCGAGCGCGGCGACTACACCGGGCCGTACCTGCCGGGCTACGAGGCCGTCGCCCCGATCGTCGAGCCCCCGGCCAAGCGCACCTTCCAGGCCATCGACCACTGCGTCGGCAACGTGGAACTCGGCCGGATGAACGAGTGGGTCGCGTTCTACAACAAGGTCATGGGCTTCACGAACATGAAGGAGTTCGTGGGCGACGACATCGCGACGGAGTACTCGGCGCTGATGTCCAAGGTGGTCGCGGACGGCACCAAGAAGGTCAAGTTCCCGATCAACGAGCCGGCGATCGCGAAGAAGAAGTCGCAGATCGACGAGTACCTGGAGTTCTACGGCGGCCCCGGCGTCCAGCACATCGCGCTGGCCTCGAACGACATCGTCTCCACGGTGCGGACGATGCGCGCGGCGGGCGTCCAGTTCCTGTCCGTGCCCGACACGTACTACGACACGCTCGGCGAGTGGGTCGGCGACACCCGGGTGCCGATCGAGGAGCTGCGCGAGCTGAAGATCCTGGCCGACCGTGACGAGGACGGCTACCTGCTGCAGATCTTCACCAAGCCGGTGCAGGACCGTCCGACGGTCTTCTTCGAGATCATCGAGCGGCACGGATCGATGGGGTTCGGCAAGGGGAACTTCAAGGCGCTGTTCGAGGCGATCGAGCGGGAGCAGGAGAAGCGGGGCAACCTGTAGGTTGCGGCCGCCGGCCCCTCGGACCCCTCGGCTGCCGCCGGGGGGTCCGTCCGTTGCGCGGGTGCGGCGCCGTTGCCGGGGGCGCTGCCCCCGGACCCCCGCGCCTCAAACGCCGGCGGGGCTGGATTTGCCCGGCGGGGCTGAAAGAGCGGGGCTCCGCCCCGGACCCCGCGCCTCAAACGCCGGCGAGGCTGGATTTGCCCGGCGGGGCTGAAAGAGCGGGGCTCCGCCCCGGACCCCGCGCCTCAAACGCCGGCGGGGCTGGATTTGCCCGGCGAGGCTGAAAGAGCGGGGCTCTGCCGCGGACCCCGCGCCTCAAACGCCGGCGGGGCTGGATTTGGTCGGCTTCGGGTTCGGCTTCGGGAGTTCCGGTTCTACCCACGGGGTGGTCGGGCGCAGGTGTTGCGGGCCGCCCTCGGGCGGCTGGCCGATCGCTGCCAGGGCCTCCTTCGCCAGCGGTGCGCGGAGCGGCGAGAAGTGCGGGTTCGTCCGCATCGCCTCCTCCAAGTGGCGGCGGGCCGACGCCTCGTCGCCGAGGCCGCGCTCGATCATCGCCCGGTGGTACGCGAAGTCGGCGCTGCGCAGGCCCGGTTCCGTGGCCTTCTTCGCGTACTCCAGCGCCGCCGTGTCCTCGCCCGCCTTGTGCAGCGCCCACCCCAGCGCGTCCGCGACCTGCATGCTCTTGTGCCGCTCCCACTCCTCCGACAGGCGCCGCACCGCCGCCGCCGGATCGCCGTGGTCCGCCTCGTACAGGCCCAGGACCACGTCCTCGTCGACCCCGTTCCTGCCGTCCCGCTCCGCCAGCGCGCCCAGCACGTCGTACTGCTCGCGCGCCTCCTCCTCCCGCCCCAGCGACTCCAGCAGCTCGCCCAGTTCCTTCGCCAGCTGCGGCACCGGGGTCCGCCCCAGCGCCATCCGGTAGTCCCGGACCGCCTCCCCGCCGCGCCCCAGGGCGGCCAGCGCACGGGCCCGGCCGCCGAGCGCCTGCGCCTGCGCGGGATCCGTCCGCAGCGCGCCCTCGTACAGCCGCAGCGCCTCCCCCGCCTCGCCCCGCTCCCAGGACAGCTCCCCGAGCCGGAACAGCGCGTACGCCTTCTCCGCCGGGGCCTTCGCCGCGCCCGCCGCCTGCTCCATCGCCACCACCGCGTCCTCGCGCCAGCCGCGGTCCCGGTAGACCTGCGAGGCCCTGACGTACGCCGCCAGGCCCGGCCGCAGCTCCAGCAGCAGCTCCATCGCCTTCTGGGCGCCCTTGTAGTCGCCGAGCCCGGTGTACGCGTCCACGAGCACCGGGTACGCCGCCCACCGCCGCGGCGCCTGCGCCCGTACGAGCTCGCCCCACTTCTTCGCGGTGGCGAAGTCTCGCCGGGCATTGGCCAGCGCGCCCATGCTCGTCATTGCGTCGAAGTTGCCCTTCTCGGCCGGCCGGACCTCCAGCGACCGCTTCAGCGCCTTCTCCGCCTTCGGGAACCAGCCCGAGTCCGCGGTGCGCCGCGCCTGTTCGAGGTAGGCGGAGCCGAGGACCGCCCACGAGGCGTCGTCGTCGGCGTGCGCCGCCACCCACTTCTCCCGGTCCGCCACCAGCGCCGTCAGGTCCACCGCCGCCGCGGGCGCGCCCATGCCCACCGCGGACGCGGCCCGCTCGCTCGGCCCCGGCGGGCGGGCGTCGTCACCGGTCCGGGCCGGCCGGATCAACAGGGCCCCGGCGATCAGGACCACGGCGACCGCGGCCGCCACGAGCGTCTTGCGGCCGGTGAAGGTCACGGGCGGCGCCGGCGTCTGCGATTCCTCGTCGAAACGGTCCATGGGGTCACTGTGCGTCAATATGAAGAGCTCGCCGAGGTGTCCGAAGGGGGGCGCGGGCGTGTTCACACCGATGGCCCCGGGTGCCACGCTGGACCCATGGATGACGATCTCTCCGCACGCCTGCGCGCGAGCCTCCTCGAAGGGCTCCCCGCCGAGGCCCTCCTCACCGATCCCCAGGTGACCGCCTCCTACGCCACCGACATGGCCAGCTTCTGCGCCGCCGGCACCCCGGCGGCCGTCGTCCTGCCCCGGACCGTCGAACAGGTCCAGCACGTCCTGCGCACCGCCACCGCCCTACGGATCCCCGTCGTCCCACAGGGCGCCCGTACGGGCCTGTCGGGCGCCGCCAACGCCTCCGAGGGCTGCATCGTGCTGTCCCTGGTGAAGATGGACCGGATCCTGGAGATCTCCCCCGTCGACCGGATCGCCGTCGTCGAGCCGGGCGTGGTGAACGCCGTGCTCTCGCGGGCCGTCGCCGAACAGGGCCTGTACTACCCGCCCGACCCCTCCAGCTGGGAGCAGTGCACCATCGGCGGCAACATCGGCACCGCCTCGGGCGGCCTGTGCTGCGTCAAGTACGGGGTCACCGCCGAGTACGTGCTCGGCCTCGACGTGGTCCTGGCCGACGGGCGGCTGCTGCGCACGGGCCGGCGTACCGCCAAGGGCGTCGCCGGATACGACCTCACCCGGCTCTTCGTGGGCTCCGAGGGCAGCCTCGGCGTCGTCGTCCGGGCCGTCCTCGCGCTGCGGCCCGCGCCGCCCCGGCAACTGGCGCTGGCCGCCGAGTTCCCCTCGGCCGCGGCCGCCTGCGCCGCCGTGTGCGCCGTCATGGAAGCCGGGCTGACCCCCTCGCTGCTGGAACTGATGGACCGTACGACCGTCCGGGCCGTCAACGCGCTCGGGAAGATGGGGCTGCCCGACACCACCGAGGCCCTGCTGCTCGCCGCCTTCGACACCCCGCACGCCCCCGAGGACCTCGAAGCCGTGGGGAAGCTGTGCACGGCCGCCGGGGCCACCGCCGTGGTGCCCGCCGAGGACGAGGCCGAGTCCGAACTGCTGCTCCAGGCCCGCCGGATGTCCCTGACCGCCCTGGAGACCCTGCGGCCCGCCACGATGATCGACGACGTGTGCGTACCGCGCTCGCGGCTCGCCGAGATGCTGGACGGGACGGCCGCCATCGCCCGCGCGTACGACCTGCTCATCGGGGTCTGCGCGCACGCCGGGGACGGCAACACCCACCCCGTGGTCTGCTTCGACCCGGCCGACGAGGACGAGACGCGGCGGGCCCGCGAGTCCTTCGACGAGATCATGGCGCTGGGGCTGGAACTGGGCGGGACCATCACCGGCGAGCACGGGGTGGGGGTCCTGAAGAAGGAGTGGCTGGCCCGCGAACTCGGCCCGGTCGGGCTGGAGCTCCAGCGCTCCGTCAAGCAGGCCTTCGACCCGCTGGGACTGCTCAACCCGGGCAAGCTCTTCTGACCGTACGGGGCGCGGGCGCGGGCGGTGGGGCCGACCGGGGCCCGGGGCTTCGACGGGCGGCATCACAGGTCCCCCTCGGCCGACTCGTCCGACGGCCACGGGTCGCGCAGCCACAGGTCGTCGGCCGGGGTCGGGGTGAGCAGCTCGGCCAGCGCCGCGTCCAGACCGAGCCGCTCCGGCTCGCTGCCGGGCGGGACGACGCGCAGGGTGCGCTCCAGCCAGGCCGACACCGAGGTGGCGGAGGCCTCCAGCAGGGCGTCGCCGTCGGGGGAGCTGAGCGCCATGCAGAGCACGGCCTTGTTGTCGACCTTCGTGGGCCAGATCCGGACGTCACCGTGGCCGCACGGGCGGAACACCCCCTCGACGAGCAGCTCGCGGGCGAAGGTCCAGTTGACGGGGGTGCTGGAACCGGTGTGGAAGGTGATGTGGACGGCGTACGGGTCGTCCGTCAGGTAGAGGAGCCGCGCGGGGACGGGGATGCTGCGCTCGGGGGACAGGACCAGCTTCAGTTCCAGCTCGCGCTCGATGACGGGGTGGTACATGGCGGCCTCACTTCGGTTCGGTGCGTGGGGCCGGATGGCGCCCCACACCCGGAGAGAGCGCCGATGTGCCCGGGTATGACGCGACTTCCGGCGGCGAACCGTGGATTGGCCTGATTCTGTCGGCTGACCGAAAACCGTCGTGGGGGGCGGCGTTCGCTCAATGGCTTGGATTCTCCCGTTACCGGACCTGTCGGCCCGAGGTTCTTGGCTATGGTCCTCCCCTTGCACAAGCCTCAAGCCACGATCGGAGTTGGGGACATGACGGCCTCCCCTGGTGACGGCGAGCACGCGGCCCGCGAGGGCTACTACCCCGATCCGTCCATCCCCGGGTACATCCGGTACTGGAGCGGCGCGGCCTGGGTGCCGGGTACGAGCCGCCCTGCCGAGGCGCTGGCTCCTGTCCCGGTCCCGGCTCCTGCTCCGGCTCCGGCTCCTGTCCCCGCCCGTGCGCCTGCCCCCGCCCCCGTCGCCGCCCCTGCCCCCGTCCCGGTCGCCGCCCCTGCCGCCCGTGCCGCCCGTGCCGACGAGACGGGGCCGGTGTTCCTGGACGAGACCTCCGTGACCGAGGCGCTGCCGGAGCGCGAAGCCGAACCCGTTTCCTCCGCCTCCGCCTCCGCTTCCTCCGCCTCCGCTCCCGCTCCCGTCGCCGAGCCCGTGGTGTGGCAGGCCGACCCCGTGCACCAGGCCGGCTTCGGCGGGCCGCGCGACCACCGGGTCTCGTGGGGCAGCCCGCCGGAGCCCGCGGACGGGCAGGTGTCCGCCCGGCCGGCGGGGATCTCCCTCGCCCGTACGGCGGCTGCCGCGGCGGCGCCCGGGCGACTCCCCGCGCAGGCCGCCGCGGGGATCCTGTCGGCGCGGTCCCCGGCCGCCCCGGCCCCGGCTCCGGCTACGCCCCCGGCCGCCCCCGCTCCGGCGCAGCCCGCCCAGGCCCAGCCGGCCCCGGCCCCCGCCCCCGCCCCGGCCTGGCCCGAAGCCCCCGGAGCCGGCCGGTCCGGACTCACCTCCTCCTGGCCCGAGGCCGCCGCCGAACCCGCGCCGTCCCGGCCCGAAGTCCCGGCCGCCGCCCCGGCCCCGGAGCCCCCGGAGCACCAGGCACCCGCTGCCGAGCCCGCCGCCGCTCCCCGGCCCGAGGTGTGGGCGCCCCGGCCCGCCGGAGTCCGCCCGCAGGTGCCGCAGCCCGAGGCGGCCGCCCCGGCGGAGCCCCGGCCGGGGAGCCGGGAGCCGCGCGAGTCCGAGGAAGCCCGCCCGGGCCGTACCGCCTCGCGCGCGGAGGGCCCCCGTACGCCCCGGGCCGTCTTCGAGCGGATGGCCGAGCGGGCCGTGCGCCCCGCCGGATTGACCCGCCGGGCCGTGGCCCGCGTCCTGGACTCCCTCGTCCACACCGCCGTCGCGGCGGGAGCCGCCCTGCCCCTCCTGCCCGGAGCCACCGCCCACGTGGAGGCCAAGGTGGACGCCGCCCGGGCCAGCGGCCGCACCACCACCGTCTGGCTGTTCGACGGGACCATCGCCGGTCAGCTGGGCCTGGTCCTCGGCGCGGTCCTCCTCTTCGGGGTCCTCTACGAGGTGCTGCCCACCGCCCGCTGGGGCCGCACCCCGGGCAAGAAGCTGCTCGGCGTCCGGGTCCTGGCCACGGCCACCCTGCGCCCGCCCACCTTCGGCGCGGCCCTGCGCCGCTGGCTGGTGTTCGCCCTCCTCGGCCTCCCCGGCAGCCTGTGGTGCCTCGTGGACCGCCCGCGCCGCCAGGCCTGGCACGACAAGGCGGCCAAGACGTACGTGGCCCGCTAGGCCCTGTCCGGGCCTGGAAGCGACCCATCCCCGAATGGACGCCCTCACGTTGCAGGGCTGACGGAGCCGGGTTCGACTCGGGCCATGAGCACCGACCAGCCGCGGCCGGGCGAGCCGCCCGAGGACGACCCGTTCCGGAAGAAGCCCCAGGAACCGACGCCTCCGTCGGGCGGCTCGCCGTACGGCTCGCCGCCCCCCGGCGGGACCGGCGGGACCCCGACCCCGCCGCCGGGAGGCCCCTACGGCGGCTCCGGCGCGGGCGGTGGATATCCGCCCCCACCGCCCCCGTACGGCGGAGGAGGCGGCCCGGGTGACCCGTACGGCGGCCACGGCATGCCCGACCCCCTCGCGGGCATGCCGCCGCTCGCGGACACCGGTAAGCGGCTCGTCGCGCGCATCATCGACTGGCTGATCGTGGGGATCCCGCTCTGGCTCATCTGGTTCGTCTCGGTCCTGTTCAGCAGCGACCCCGACGCGGCCGAGGAGATGTCCGACGCCGCCGCCAACTGGTACGCCGGTGGCTTTCTGCTGTGGCTGCTGATCGGGATCGTCGCCTACATCACCTACGACTGGTACTTCACCCACAAGAGCGGCCAGACCCTCGGCAAGAAGGCGATGAGTCTGCGTGTCGCCATGCTCAACGACGGCAGCGTGCCCCCGTCCAAGACGGCCCTCGGCCGGGCAGCGGCCCTGTGGCTGCCGTCCCTCGTCCCCTGCTGCGGTGGCGTCTGGTGGATCGTCGTGTTCATCTCGCTCCTGGTCGACAAGCCCTACCAGCAGGGCCTGCATGACAAAGCCGCCAAGACCGTCGTCGTCCAGTCCACCTGACGCGTAGGCAGCACCAGCACCAGCACCACAGCGGCAGAGCAGCACTCAGCGGGCGGTCCCCCTCCGGGGAGGCCGCCCGCACCGCGTCGTTCAGTGGTGGACGGGGTGTTCGGCCTCGGCGGGCCGGGGATCGGGCACTCGGGCGGCGGCGCCGACCGGCTTCGCGCCGGTCCGGGTGGCCGCGTGGCGGCCGCGGCGCTTCGGGACGGGCACGGTGAGGGCGACGAGCAGACCCAGGGCGAGCGCGGCGGCGGAGATGACCGCGACTCCGAGCCCGGTGCTCGTCTGCGAGAGCAGCAGCATGGCGATCGTCGACACGATGACCGTGGCGGACCCGTAAGCGAGCTGTGCGGCAGTCGGACGCGGCATGGCGATATCCGTCCTCGGGAGGGGAGGGGGAGTCGGCTCAACAGGTCGCGCGTCAAGTGACTCTATGACGGGAGATGCCCGAGCGGAACCGCCGGTAAGCGTGACCTAACCCACGGTGCCGGAGCACGGGGGGCGCACGGGGTCATCTTCCCGCGCCCCGACAAGGGGGGAAATGTGGACGGGGCGGACCTGCGGCGGGGTCGGGAAGCGCCCTTCGCCCCGTATGGCAGCGGAACGTCCGGATAGCGGAACTGCCTGACCGCATAGTGCAGTTGTAAGGGCGAAGTCAAGGTCTGTCTTTTCTTGCTTCTCTCCGGTCAAATGTCGTCACTTGAGACGCGCGCCGCGCGGAACCCCCCGCTCCTATGGAGAAGTTCCGACCTACGTTGCGGCCGCGGGAGGGGAACGACATCAAGTGACCAGCAACTCCGCCAGACGGCGTGCGATCCGTGCTGCCGCCGTCATCGTGACCATGGCCGCGTGCGCGACCAGTGCCACCTTCTTCACCATCACCGCCGCGCAGGCCAACCCCAGTCCGCTGGGCGCGCCCGCCGCGGACCGGCAGGACCCGACCGCTCCTGCCAAGGTCGTCGAGCACGACCTCAAGGGCCCGTTCAGCGAGCAGCAGGCGCAGCAGCGCGAGGCCGCCCTGGAGCAGGTCCTCAGCGGCAAGAAGGACGTCGAGCAGCGCGACGGCTCCAAGGTCGTCAAGCTCGACGACAAGAAGTACGTCGAGCTCGGCCGCGAGAAGACCGACAAGATCTTCACGATCCTCGTCGAGTTCGGCGACCAGGTCGACGACACGACCATGTTCGACCCGGACGGCCCCGGCCCGAAGCCGGCGGTCCCCAAGTACGGCGGCACCCCCGGGCCGATGCACAACACGATCGCCCAGCCGGACCGCGCCAAGGACAACAGCACCGCCTGGCGCAAGGACTTCAGCCGCGAGTACTTCCAGGACCTGTACTTCGCCACGGGTCAGGGCAAGGACTCGCTGAAGACCTACTACGAGAAGACCTCCTCGGGCCGTTACTCGGTCGAGGGCGAGGTCTCCGACTGGGTCAAGGTCCCGTACAACGAGGGCCGTTACGGCTCCAACTACTGCGGCCAGAGCAACTGCGCCAACGTCTGGGACACCGTCAAGGACGGTGTCACCGCGTGGACCGAGGCCCAGAAGAAGGCCGGGAAGACCGACGCGGAGATCAAGGCGCAGCTGGCCCAGTACGACCAGTGGGACCGCTACGACTTCGACACCGACGGCAACTTCAACGAGCCCGACGGCTACATCGACCACTTCCAGATCGTCCACGCGGGCGAGGACGAGTCGGCCGGCGGCGGCGCGCAGGGCACCCACGCGCTGTGGGCGCACCGCTGGTACGCCTACGGCACCCAGGCGGGCAAGACCGGCCCGGAGAACAACAAGGCCGGCGGCACCCAGATCGGCACCACCGGCATCTGGGTCGGCGACTACACGATGCAGCCCGAGAACGGCGGCCTCGGCGTCTTCGCGCACGAGTACGGCCACGACCTCGGCCTGCCCGACCTCTACGACACCTCCGGTGGCGGCGAGAACAGCGTCGGCTTCTGGTCCCTGATGTCGGCCGGCTCCTGGCTCGGTACCGGCAAGGACTCCATAGGCGACCTCCCGGGCGACATGACCGCCTGGGACAAGCTCCAGCTGGGCTGGCTGAACTACGACACGGCGAAGGCCGCGACGAAGTCCACCCACAAGCTGGGCGTGGCCGAGTACAACACCAAGGACAAGCAGGCGCTCGTCGTCGAGCTGCCCAAGAAGCAGGTCAAGACCGAGGTCGTCGCGCCCGCCGAGGGTTCCACCCAGTGGTGGAGCAACATGGGTGACGACCTCAAGAACACCCTGACCCGGTCGGTCGACCTGACGGGCAAGACGTCCGCCGCGCTGTCCCTCAAGGGCTGGTGGGACATCGAGGCCGACTACGACTACCTCTACACCGAGGTGTCCACGGACGGCGGCGCCAACTGGACCGCCCTCGCCGGCACCGCCGACGGCACGGCCATCCCGGCCGATGCCTCCGGCAGCCCCTCGCTCACCGGTGTGTCGGAGTCCTGGAAGTCGCTGAACTTCCCGCTCGACGCCTACGCGGGCAAGAAGATCGACCTCCGCTTCCGCTACCAGACGGACGGCGGCGCGGGCGGCAAGGGCTTCACCGCCGACGCCGTCACCCTCACCGCGGACGGCTCCCCGCTGTTCACCGACGGCGCCGAGAACGGCGACAACGGCTGGACCGGCAAGGGCTTCTCGCGCATCGGCGCCAGCTTCACCAAGGAGTACGCGCAGTACTACCTGGCCGAGAACCGCCGCTACGTCTCGTACGACTCCACCCTCAAGGTGGGCCCGTACAACTTCGGCTTCGGCAACACGCGCCCCGACTGGGTGGAGCACTACCCGTACCAGGACGGCCTGCTCATCTGGCAGTGGGACACCTCCCAGAAGGACAACAACACCAGCCAGCACCCGGGCCAGGGTCTGATCCTTCCGGTGGACGCCAACGCCAAGCCCATGAAGTGGGCCGACGGCACCCTGCTGCGGAACAAGATCCAGCCGTACGACGCGACCTTCAGCGCCTACTCGACGGACGCGTTCACGCTGCACAAGAACGGCGAGTCGCTGTTCCTGAAGCCGAAGCCCGCCAACATGGTCTTCGACGACCACAAGGGTAAGTACTACTACGACGAGAACCCGACCGGCTCGGTGAAGGTCACTGACACCAACACCAAGATCAAGATCACCAAGGAGACCTACGACGGTCTCGTCATGACGGTCGAGGTCGGCCCCTCCGTCAAGTAATTCGGTAAAGCAGCAGGTCAAAGCATGATCGGCCGTCGCCCTCTAGCGGGCGGCGGCCGATCACGTTTAGATGCGCGGTACGAGTTTCTTATTGACGGGGGAGATGACAGCCATGCCCGGTGGAGGTTTCGTCAGATTGCCAGGCGGCAGCGTGGTGGTCGCGCTCACGCTGCCGAGGCCCTCACCCGGTGAGGGCGGGGACGACGGAAACGTCCGCGTGCTGGTGCACGCCGCGAACCGGGCCCGCGCCCTGACCAGGCTGCGGAACCTCGGGATGCGGGCGGTGTACCTGCGGGGCAACGCGCAGCCGCCCACACCGGACGAGGTCACGGCCGTCCTGCACCACCCCGACGGCCTGCTGTGGCGCGGCGCGCCCGACCGCGCGCAGGAACTCTGGCACCCCATCCGCGCCCTGCTGGGCACCTAGGGGTTCTTAGCCCGCCTCGCCCCCGACGAGGGTCACGCCGGCCGTACGGAGCTCCTCCAGGGCCCGTGCGGTGGTGTGCGGGGCGACGGCGGCGGTCAGGTCCAGCAGGACGCGCGTGCCGAAGCCGGCCCGGGCGGCGTCGAGGGCGGTGGCCTTCACGCAGTGGTCGGTGGCGATCCCGACCACGTCCACCTCGGTGACCTGCCGGTCACGCAGCCACTGGGCGAGCGTCGCCCCGTTCTCGTCGGTGCCCTCGAAACCGCTGTACGCGGCCTCGTACGCGCCCTTGTCGAAGACGGCGGCGACGGCCCCCGAGGCCACGGCCGGGGCGAAGTTCGGGTGGAAGCCCACGCCCTCGGTCCCGGCGACGCAGTGGACGGGCCAGGAGTTCTCGTAGTCCGGCTCGGCCGGGGGGCGCGCGAAGTGCGGCCCGGGGTCGACGTGGTGGTCCCGGGTGGCGACGACGTGCCGGTAGGCGGGCGTGGCCTGCCCGATGTACTCGGTGACGGCGGCGGCGACGTCGGCTCCGCCGGCGACCGCGAGGCTGCCGCCTTCGCAGAAGTCGTTCTGTACGTCGACGACGATCAGTGCGCGGTGCATGACGTTGTCCTTCGCTCGATGTCCCTGTGCGGCGGCGGGGCCCCGCGGGGGCTCTTCCCCCACCCCGCCCCTTCCCGAAACTGGGGCGGAGCCCCCGCAACGGGCCCGCGGGCTACACGTACTCCGTGGGAATCACGGCCTCGCCGCGGGACAGCTGCGTAGCCGACAGCGGCAGCCCGGCGCGGGCGGCGCGGTGCCGGTCGCGCGGGGCCTCCAGCGGCTCGCGGGCGACCACCTCGCCGCCCTTGACCAGCTGGACCAGCAGCTGCCGGTCCACCAGCGCCGCGGGCACCGGGCCCACGCCCACGACCTCCGCCTCGGCCACCCCGTCGGAGTCGAGACGCCGCGCCGCCCACTTGCGGCCGCCGATCGACGTCTTCCCGCCCGAGGCCTTCTTCGCCACCGGCGCCAGCGCCGCCTTGGGATCCGCCGAGACGGCCCGCGCCACCAGCTTGTAGACCATCGAGCACGTCGGGTGCCCGCTGCCCGTCACCAGCTGCGTGCCCACGCCGTACGCGTCCACCGGCGCCGCCGCCAGCGAGGCGATGGCGTACTCGTCCAGGTCCGAGGTGACCACGATCTTCGTCGCCGTCGCGCCCAGCTCGTCCAGCTGCTGGCGCACCCGATGGGCCACCAGCAGCAGGTCACCGGAGTCGATCCGGACCGCGCCCAGGTCGGTGCCCGCCACCTCGACGGCGGTACGGACCGCCTCCGCCACGTCGTACGTGTCCACCAGCAGGGTGGTTCCCCGCCCCAGCGAGGCCACCTGCGCGGTGAAGGCGTCCCGCTCGCTGTCGTGCACCAGCGTGAAGGCGTGGGCGCTCGTGCCGACCGTCGGGATCCCGTACCGGAACCCGGCCGCCAGGTCCGAGGTGGAGGCGAAGCCGCCCACGTACGCGGCCCGCGAGGCGGCCACCGCGGCCAGCTCGTGCGTGCGCCGCGCGCCCATCTCGATCAGCGGGCGCTCGCCCGCCGCCGAGGACATCCGGGAGGCCGCCGCCGCGATCGCGGAGTCGTGGTTCAGGATCGACAGGATCACGGTCTCCAGCAGCACGCACTCGGCGAAGCTGCCCTCGACCCGCAGGATGGGCGACCCGGGGAAGTAGACCTCCCCCTCCGGGTAGCCCCAGATGTCGCCCGAGAAGCGGTACGAGGCCAGCCAGTCCAAGGTCCGCATGTCGACGACGGCCCGCTCGCGCAGGAACTCCAGTACGGCGCCGTCGAAGCGGAAGTTCTCCACCGCGTCCAGCACCCGGCCGGTTCCCGCGACCACCCCGTAGCGGCGCCCCTCGGGCAGCCGCCGGGTGAACACCTCGAAGACCGAGCGGCGGTCGGCGGTGCCGTTGGCCAGGGCGGCCTGCAGCATCGTGAGCTCGTAATGGTCCGTGAAGAGCGCTGTCGACGGCACGTCCACCGGCAGGCCCAGGTCCGCAGGGTTCATGTCACGGATGCTAGCGCACATTTCGTCAGAGTGACGAGATGTAGGACCCGTTTGTGCGACGGACCCGTCACAGTGGCAGCATGGGACAAGTGAGTGTTGCTCCCATTGAGATCGAACGCACCGAATCCGCCGAAGAGACCTTCGCGGTCCCCGAACCCGACGTCCCCTGGGTGACCCTGGTGCACAACGACCCGGTCAACCTCATGACCTATGTGGAGTACGTGTTCCAGGCGTACTTCGGCTACTCGAAGGACATCGCGCACAAGCTGATGCTCGACGTCCACCACAAGGGGCGGGCGGTCGTTTCCAGCGGCACCCGCGAGGAAATGGAGCGCGACGTGCAGGCCATGCACGGCTACGGCCTGTGGGCGACCCTCTCCCAGGACCGCACCTGATGGGCGGGTCCGCCGGAATGTTCGAGCCCCTGAAGGGCGGCGGCGCCGCCATCGCGCTCGACGAGATCGAGATCTCCATCCTGCGCTCCCTGGCCGTCCAGCTGCTGGAGCTGATCGGCCCCGGAGCCGCCGAGCCCGCCGAGGACGACGACCCGCTCGCCGCGCTGTTCGCCGAGGGCCCCTCCGAGCCCCCGTCCGACCCGGCTCTCGCCCGGCTCTTCCCCGACGCGTACGGATCCCCGGACGGCGAGGGCGACGAGGGCGTGGACCCGGCCGAGCTGGCGGCCCGCTCGGCGGAGTTCCGCCGCTTCACCGAGAACGACCTGCGCGCCCGCAAGCGCGAGGACGCGCTGGCCGTCGTACGCAGCCTGGACGGGCTCACTCCCACCGGCGACGGGACGGCGCTCCTGGAGCTGACCGGGGAGCTGCCGCTGCGCTGGCTCGGCGCGCTCAACGACCTGCGCCTGACCATCGCGGCCCGCCTGGAGATCACCGAGGACGACGAGAGCGCGGTGCTGTTCCGGCTGCCGGACGACGACCCGCGCAAGCCGATGGTGATGGCGTACCTCTGGCTCGGCGGACTCCAGGAGACCCTGATCGAAACCCTCTGAGGACCCTCAAGAGGGGCCGCCGTTCGCTCAGCGGACGCTCAAATCCGGATAACGATCAGATCACTGCCATGCGGTGATCTGATCCATTTGCAGGCCTTTGTCCAGAAATTTTGATGCCCTGCGCCACATTTCTCCCCCTCGGGCCGTCGCAAGCACGTGATAGATCTTCACGACTGCCGAAGGGACGCCACCCATGTCCCCCGGCTCGCTCGGACCGGCGGACCGCCGGCGTGCAACTCCATCCGTATCCGGGGGGATCGAGGACCCGATCCGCAGCCAGTGAAGGCGCGGGTCGGCGTGGAGAAAGGCGCACCAGACATGACCTCTGTGCAGGTCGAGCAGCACGGCAAGACGCCCGGTGAGGGCACCCAGGGCGAGGGCCAGGGCGGCGACGGTTACCACCGCACGCTCGGCGCTCGCCAGATCCAGATGATCGCGATCGGCGGAGCCATCGGCACCGGCCTGTTCCTCGGCGCGGGCAAGGCGATCTCCAAGGCCGGACCGAGCCTGATCCTGGCGTACGCGATCGCGGGCCTGGTCATCTTCTTCATCATGCGGGCCCTGGGCGAGCTGCTCATGTACCGCCCCGTCTCGGGCTCCTTCTCGGACTACGCCCGCGAGTTCCTGGGCCCGTTCTGGGGATACGTCACCGGCTGGACCTACTGGCTGTTCTGGGTGGTCACCGGCATCACCGAGGTCACCGCGGCCGCGCAGTACATGGCGTACTGGACCCACGACAGCTTCCCGCAATGGGCCTACGCGCTGATCTTCACCGTCATCCTCTACGGCGCCAACCTGATCTCCGTGAAGCTCTTCGGTGAGCTGGAGTTCTGGTTCTCCATGGTCAAGGTCACCGCCATCGTCGGCATGATCCTGATCTGCGCCGGTATCCTCACCATCGGCTTCTCCGACGCCGCCGACACCGCCACCGTCGCCAACCTGTGGAACGACCGCGGCTTCTTCCCCGAGGGCATCGGCGGCACGCTGATGACCCTGCAGATCGTCATGTTCGCCTTCCTCGCGGTCGAGCTGGTCGGCGTCACCGCCGGCGAGTCCAAGGACCCCGAGAAGACCCTGCCCAAGGCCATCAACACCGTGCCGTGGCGCATCGCCGTCTTCTACGTCGGCGCGCTGATCATGATCCTTTCGGTCGTCCCGTGGTCGCACTTCCAGCCGGGCATCTCGCCCTTCGTCGCCGCCTTCGAGCGCATGGGCCTCGGCGTCGGCGCCGCCATCGTCAACTTCGTGGTGCTGACCGCCGCCCTGTCCTCCTGCAACTCGGGCATGTACTCCACCGGCCGCATGCTGCGCGACCTCGCGCTCAACGGCCAGGGCCCGAAGCTCTTCACCAGGCTCACCAAGAGCGGCACCCCGCTCATCGGCACCACCTTCTCCGCCGCGCTGATGCTGGTGGGCGTCTGGATCAACTACGTCGCCCCGGGCAAGGCCTTCGACTACGTCGTCTCCTTCGCCACCATCTCCGGCATGTGGGCCTGGATCATGATCCTGGTCTGCCAGATCCGCTACCGCGCCAAGTCCGACCGCGGCGAGCTGCCGCAGTCGTCCTTCCGGGCCCCCGGCGCCCCGTGGACCAGCTGGTTCGCCCTGCTGTTCATCGGCATGGTCATCGTGATGATGGGCATCGACAAGGACGCCCGCGTCTCGCTCTACTGCGCCCCGCTGTGGGGCCTGGTCCTGGGCCTGGCCTACCTGGCCTCCAAGCGCGGCGGTCAGGACGGCGGCACCTCCGTGAAGGTCTCCGTGAGCCTGGACGCCTGACGCCTGACGCCTGACGCCTGACGCCTGACGCCTGACGCCTGACGCCTGACACCTGGCGCCTCGGACCTTGTGTCCACCATGCGGGCCCTTCCGTACCACTCCTCGGTACGGAAGGGCCCGTCTGCTTATCCTGTCGCTCATGCTGACCCTCACCCAGGCCCTCTACGACCAGATCGTCGACCACGCCCGCCAGGACCACCCCGACGAGGCGTGCGGTGTCGTGGCCGGCCCGGCGGGCACCGACCGCCCCGAGCGGTTCATCCCGATGCTCAACGCGGCCCGCTCGCCCACGTTCTACGAGTTCGACTCGAAGGACCTCCTCAAGCTCTACCGCGAGCTGGACGACCGGGACGAGGACCCGGTGATCGTCTACCACTCGCACACGGCGACCGAGGCCTACCCCTCGCGCACCGACGTCACGTACGCGAACGAGCCCGGCGCGCACTACGTCCTCGTCTCGACGGCGGACAAGGACGGCCTCGGGGAGTTCCAGTTCCGCTCGTACCGGATCGTCGACGGAGTGATCACCGAGGAAGAAGTGCAGGTCGTCGAGGCCTACTGACCATCATGTGAGCGATCGGCGTCCACGATGCGGGATCACACTCCAAACCCGGGACCGGGAATCGTTAACATGACCGCATGGTTCCCCACGACGTGAGCATCGAGACGCCCGGCAGGCTGCTGCTCGTGGCGCGGCTGCACGTCGACCTGTGCCGCCTCGCCAGCGCCATCTGTCCTGCTGTCTGAGCACCAGAGCCCTTCCGCGCGGAGGGCCGACGAACCGCGCGCCGCACGTTCTCACGCCCCTCCCCGACGACTGGAGACAGCCATGGCCATCGAGGTCCGCATCCCCACCATCCTCCGCACCTACACCGACGGCGAGAAGGCCGTCTCCGGTGAGGGCGCGACCCTCGCCGAGCTCTTCGCGGACCTGGAGACGCGTCACAAGGGCATTCAGGAGCGCATCGTCGACGGCGGCCAGCTGCGCCGCTTCGTCAACGTCTACCTCAACGACGAGGACGTCCGCTTCCTCGACGGCATCTCCACCGCGCTCAAGGACGGCGACAGCGTCACCATCCTCCCGGCCGTGGCCGGCGGATCGAAGTAATGCGCTACGACTCCCCGCTGGCCGCCGTCGGCAACACGCCGCTGGTCCGGCTGCCCCGGCTCTCGCCCTCGGACGACGTCCGCATCTGGGCGAAGCTGGAGGACCGCAACCCGACCGGCTCGATCAAGGACCGCCCCGCGCTCCACATGGTCGAGCAGGCCGAGAAGGACGGCCGGCTGACCCCCGGCTGCACCATCCTGGAGCCCACCTCGGGCAACACCGGCATCTCGCTGGCGATGGCGGCCAAGCTCAAGGGCTACCGCATCGTGTGCGTCATGCCCGAGAACACCAGCCAGGAGCGGCGTGACCTGCTGGCCATGTGGGGAGCCGAAATCATCTCGTCGCCGGCCGCCGGCGGCTCGAACACCGCGGTGCGGGTGGCCAAGGAACTGGCCGCGGAGCACCCGGACTGGGTGATGCTCTACCAGTACGGCAACCCGGACAACGCGGGCGCGCACTACGCCACCACGGGCCCGGAGATCCTCGCGGACCTCCCCTCGATCACCCACTTCGTGGCGGGCCTGGGCACGACCGGCACTCTGATGGGCGTCGGCCGCTACCTGCGCGAGAACGTCGAGGGCATCAAGATCGTCGCGGCCGAGCCGCGCTACGACGACCTGGTGTACGGCCTGCGCAACCTGGACGAGGGCTTCGTCCCGGAGCTGTACGACGCCTCCGTGCTCACCACCCGCTTCTCGGTGGGCTCGGCGGACGCGGTCACCCGGACCCGGGAGCTGCTCCAGCTGGAGGGCATCTTCGCGGGCGTCTCCACGGGGGCGGCCCTGCACGCGGCGATCGGCGTCGGCCGCAAGGCGGTGGCCGCGGGCGAATCGGCGGACATCGTCTTCGTCGTGGCCGACGGCGGCTGGAAGTACCTCTCGACGGGCGTCTACACGGCGGCGACGACGGAGGAGGCCATCGAGGTCCTCCAGGGCCAACTCTGGGCGTAGCCCCTGCGGGGTTGCTCGGCGTTGTGCGGCGTGCCCCGGGTGCGGATGCGGGTGCGGCGCCGCTGCCGGGGGCCCTGCCCCCGGACCCCCGCGCCTCAAACGCCGGCGGGGCTGAAAGATCGGGGCTCCGCCCCGGACCCCGCGCCTCAAACGCCGGCGGGGCTGGATCTTTCAGCCCGTCCGGCGTTTGAGGACCGGGTCCGGGCGGAGCCCGGGGTGCTTCAGCCCGTCCGGCGATTGAGGGCCGGGTCCGGGCGGAGTCCGGGGAACGGAGGAAGGGTGGGGCGGGGAGAGGCTCCGCGCAGCGGCCCACCGGTCAGCCGCGCAGCAGCTCCGCCAGGACGGCCGCGTGGCTCGCCCCCGGCTCCTTGACCGCGGTCAGCAGCGTCACCGGCCCCGCCGCAGCCAGCCCCCGCAGCCGGTCCAGCTCCGCCCCCGCATCCGCCCCCTCCAGCTCCGCGAGATACCGCCGCCGGAACTCCCCCGCCGAGCCCCCGCCGTGGAACCACTTCCGCAGCTCCGTCGACGGAGCCACGGCCTTCGGCCACTCGTCCACCTCCGCCGCCGCCTTCGCCAGGCCCCGCGGCCAGAGCCGGTCCACCAGGACCCGTACTCCGTCCGCCTCCGGCTCCGGCGGGTCGTACACGCGCCGCACGCGGATCTCCGGCGTCACCGCCCGCCTCCCAGCCCTTTGATCTCGTCCCACACCGTCGGGTCCAGGATCCCCAACCGGGTCCGGAACTCCCACAGCGACACTTCCACCGGCCGGTCCGCCTCCAGGAAACTCGCCCGGCCCTGCGCCCTCACCGTTCCCGGCGGCAGCGGGATCACCCCGGCCCTCCGGTCGTCGTACTTCCCGGTGATCCACGCGACCCGCGCCCGGTGACCCCGTACGGACCCCACCGCGAGGACCAGGCACGTCCGGCCGTCCGCCAGGGACCACAGCTCGCCCGAGTGCGGCCGCGGCGGCGGACCGGCCCCGCGCGCCGGCGGGGTCCGCCGGGGGAGCCCCAGCCGACCTCCGGCGATCAGCATCAGCAGCGCCACGGCCACGACCGCGGCCACGGCGGGCCACCAGGACGTGTCCATGCTTCGACCGTAGCGCGCGCGGGAACGCCCCGGCACGGCAACGGGTGGCAACGCCCGTGCCCACCGTCGCTCCCCCGGGTGACAGCACAGGTGATTCCCCCCACAACGGCCTGCCGTGGAGGAGCGACCGGACGTTTCGCGCCTTACGCTCGACGCACGCACGGCCCGCATTCCGTCCACGGACCGTCCACGGAGGTTCACGCTCCATGAAGCTCACCGTCGTCGGCTGTTCGGGGTCGTTCCCGTCCGCGGAATCGGCCTGTTCGAGCTACCTCGTCGAGGCCGACGGCTTCCGGCTGCTCCTCGACATGGGCAACGGCGCCCTCGGGGAACTCCAGCGGCACTGCGGTCTCTACGACCTCGACGCGATCTTCCTGAGCCATCTGCACGCCGATCACTGCATCGACATGTGCGCGTACTTCGTCGCCCGCTTCTACCGGCACGAGGGCGGCCGCTGCGGCACCATCCCCGTCTACGGACCCGAGGGCACCGAGCGGCGCCTGACCACCGCCTACGACGACGTACCCGACGAGCGCTCGATGAGCGAGGTCTTCGACTTCCGCACGCTGAAGTCCGGGAACTTCGAGATCGGCCCCTTCCAGATCCGCACCGAGCGCGTCGCCCACCCCGTCGAGTCGTACGGCATCCGCATCGAGCACGGCGGCCGCTCGCTCACGTACTCCGGGGACACCGGCGCCTGCCCCGAGCTGGGCCTGCTCGCCGACGGCGCCGACCTCTTCCTCTGCGAGGCCTCCTTCACGCACGGCAAGGAGGACATCCCGGACCTCCACCTCAACGGCCGCGAGGCCGGCGAGTACGCGCGCGGCGGCAACGTCGGCCGACTCGTCCTCACCCACATCCCGCCGTGGACGGACGCCCGGCAGAACCTCGCGGACGCCCGGGCGGTCTACGACGGCCCGGTCGACCAGGCGTACGCGGGCGCGGTGTACGAGGTCTGAGGTACGAGGTACGAGGTCTGACGTACGAGGTCCGACGTACGACGAAGCCCCCGCCTTCCCTTCCGGGAGAGCGGGGGCTTCGTGCTGTGGCGGGCTGGACCGGGGTGCCTACTTGGCCTCGGCCTTCAGCAGCTCGGCGAGCTCCTCGTCGGACTCGCGGCCCGGCGTGGGGAGGTTGAACTTGGTGATCGCGAAGCGGAAGACGACGTAGTAGACCACCGCGAAGCAGAGGCCGACGCCCGCCAGCATCCACGGCTTCTCCGCGATGCCCAGGTTCAGCAGGAAGTCGACCAGGCCGGCCGAGAAGCCGAAGCCGTCGCGCATGCCCAGGGCCCAGGTGAGGGCCATGGAGATACCGGTCATCACCGCGTGGATCGCGTACAGCACCGGGGCGATGAACATGAAGGTGAACTCGATCGGCTCGGTCACACCGGTGACGAAGGAGGTGAGCGCGAGGGAGAACATCATGCCGCCGACGACCTTGCGGCGCTCGGGGCGGGCGCAGTGGACGATCGCGAGGCAGGCCGCGGGGAGGGCGAACATCATGATCGGGAAGAAGCCGGTCATGAACTGTCCGGCGGTCGGGTCCCCGGCCAGGAAGCGGCCGATGTCACCGTGGACGGCGCCGGTGGGGGTGTCGAACGAGCCGGCCTGGAACCACGGGAAGGAGTTCAGCAGGTGGTGCATGCCGATCGGGATCAGCGCACGGTTGGCGACACCGAAGATGCCCGCGCCGACCGAACCGGAACCGACGAGCCACTCACCGAAGTTGTGCAGACCCGTGCCGAGGACCGGCCAGATGAGGCCGAAGACGATACCGGCGAGCAGGCCCGCGAGGGCCGACAGGATCGGAACGAGGCGGCGGCCGCCGAAGAAGCCCGCCCAGTCCGGCAGCTTGGTCCGGTAGAACTTCTGGTAGAGCAGGGCCGTGATGATGCCCATCACGACACCGCCGAGCACGCCCGCGTTGACCGCGGCGTCCACCATGACGATCTTGCCGCCCTCGACCTTGGCGACCTGGGGCAGGTTGCTGTCGGTGAAGGTGGCGAGGACCTTCTGGAAGACCAGGTAGCCGGTGACGGCGGCGAGGGCGGTGGAGCCGTCCGACTTCTTGGCGAAGCCGATCGCGATGCCGACGGCGAACAGCAGGGCCATGTTGTCGAGGATCGCGCCACCACCGGCGGCCATGTAACCGGCGATCTTGAGGATGAACGTCGGGAAGACGTCCTTGTCGCCCAGCATGTCGCCCGCGCCCAGGCGGAGCAGGAGCGCGCCGGCAGGCAGCACGGCAACGGGGAGCATGAGGCTCCGGCCGATGCGCTGCATGACGGCCATCACGCCAGCGCCCTTCTTCTTTTCAGCCGCGGGGGCGGCAGCCGTGGTCACAACTTCCTCCAGTGGGCAAGGCGACGCCAGAGGGAAACGGGGGACGGCGACGTCTCAGATATGGGGGTACGCGAGCGCAGACGGGCCCGCGTGGTCTACACCAATCGTGGTGTAGACCAGTTGTAACACGGTGAGGGTTAGATAAGGAACCTTCGATTTCCTGTGGCCTACGCCACACGCGGCGCGGCTCACGCCTTGGTGGTCTCCGCCTGCATCGCCGCGATCTCCTCGTCCGACTCCCGGCCCGGCGTCGGGATGTCGAACTTCGTGATCGCGAAGCGGAACACCACGTAGTACAGAAGTGCGAAAAACAGCCCGATCGGGATGATCAGCCAGGGCTTGGTCGCCAGGTTCCAGTTGATGACGTAGTCGATCAGGCCCGCCGAGAAGCTGAAGCCGTCCTTCACGCCCAGCGCCCACGTCACCGCCATCGAGACGCCCGTCATGACCGCGTGGAACGCGTACAACAGGGGCGCCAGGAAGAGGAAGGAGTACTCGATGGGCTCGGTGATGCCGGTGACGAAGGAGGTCAGGCCGAGCGACAGCATCAGACCGCCGACCTCCTTGCGCCGCTGCGGCTTCGCGCAGTGCGTGATCGCCAGCGCCGCCGCCGGGAGGGCGAACATCATGATCGGGAAGAAGCCGGAGAGGAACTGCCCCGCCGCCGGATCGCCGTTGAGGAACATGTTGACGTCGCCGTGGACCACCTTGCCGTCCGGTGTGGTGTAGCTGCCGAGCTGGTAGAACAGCGGTACGTTCAGGAACTGGTGCAGGCCGATCACCAGCAGCGCGCGGTTCGCGACGCCGAAGACGCCCGAGCCCCAGGCGCCCAGCCCCGACAGCCAGTCCGAGAAGCTCTCCAGCGCGTCACCGACCGGCGGCCAGATCCACAGGCAGAGGGCGGCGAAGGCGATCGCGACGAAGGACATGATGATCGGGACGAGCCGGCGGCCGTTGAAGAAGCCGAGCCAGTCGACCAGCTTCACCCGGTGGTAGCGCTGCCAGAACCAGGCGGTCAGCAGGCCCATGACGATGCCGCCGAAGACCCCCGGATTCTCGTACGTGTAGGCGGTGAAGGTATCGGTCGCCCCCAGGCAGCCGCCGCCGATGTCCCTGCTGCCCGCGGGGCAGTCCTGGGGGAACGCGTGCAGCACGCCGTGGTAGACGAGGAAACCCGCCACCGCGGCCAGGGCCGTCGAACCGTCCGCCTTCTTCGCCATGCCGATCGCGACGCCGATGCAGAAGAGCAGGGGCAGGCCGAGATCAGCGTCCAGCAGTGCGTTGCCGGCGCCGTCCATCACCCTGGCGACGATCGTCCAGTTCAGGCCGTCCTCGCCGAAGACGTCGTTCTGTCCCAGCCGCTTCAGGATGCCCGCCGCGGGCAGGACCGCGATCGGCAGTTGGAGGCTCCGCCCCATCTTCTGCAGCCCTTGGTACAAGCCGTTCCACCGCTTCGACCGCCCCTTCGGCTGCGACTCGGCGGCGGCGCTGCTCGCGCTCATCGGCGTCCTCCCTGACCGGCCCGTTTTTGGCTGCCGCACCACTTGCGGCACACTGGTGTAGACCAGTTGTGGGCAGGTCGCTGCTGATCGTTATCCTTCGGCAGATACCGGGCACGCGCCCGCATAAATGGGCCAACCGTGCGTTACCGTGACGAAGCGGACCGCACAGGTGGGCATCCATGAACCGGCCGCCGAGACTCGTTCTTCGAAACACTCAGGGAGAAACACATGGCCACCAAGGCTGAGAAGATCGTCGCCGGGCTCGGCGGCATCGAGAACATCGAAGAGGTCGAGGGCTGCATCACCCGCCTGCGCACCGAGGTCATCGACCCGTCCCTGGTCGACGAGGCCGCCCTCAAGGCCGCCGGCGCCCACGGCGTCGTGAAGATGGGCACCGCGATCCAGGTCGTCATCGGCACCGACGCCGACCCCATCGCCGCCGACATCGAAGACATGATGTGACCCGGACCCCGTAGGCCCTGTCCGGGTGTCCAGCGGACCCCGTCCCGGAAGCACCCGGACGGGGTCCCTCGCGTTTCCCGACAGGGACTAGGCTCGGAGCCATGTCTCGCATCGACGGCCGTACGCCCGAACAGCTCCGCCCGGTCACCATCGAACGCGGATGGAGCAAGCACGCCGAGGGCTCCGTCCTCATCTCCTTCGGAGACACCAAGGTCTTCTGCACCGCCTCCTTCAGCGAAGGCGTCCCCCGCTGGCGCAAGGGCAGCGGCGAAGGCTGGGTCACCTCCGAGTACTCGATGCTGCCGCGCTCCACCAACACCCGCGGCGACCGCGAATCCGTCCGCGGCAAGATCGGCGGCCGCACGCACGAGATCTCCCGCCTGATCGGCCGCTCGCTGCGCGCCGTCATCGACTACAAGGCCCTCGGCGAGAACACCATCGTCCTGGACTGCGACGTCCTCCAGGCCGACGGCGGCACCCGCACCGCCGCGATCACCGGCGCCTACGTCGCCCTCGCCGACGCCGTCGCCTGGGGCCAGAAGAAGAAGCTCATCAAGGCCGGCCGCAAGCCGCTCACCGGCACCGTCGCCGCCGTCAGCGTCGGCATCGTCGACGGCGTCCCGCTCCTCGACCTCTGCTACGAGGAGGACGTACGGGCCGAGACCGACATGAACGTGGTCTGCACCGGCGACGGCCGCTTCGTCGAGGTCCAGGGCACCGCCGAGGGCGAGCCCTTCGACCGCAAGGAACTGAACGCCCTCCTCGACCTCGCGGCCGGCGGCTGCGCGGACCTGGAAGCCATCCAGCTGAGCGCGCTCCAGCTGTAGGCGGCAACCGCCGGACCGGGCCCGGCGTCTACGTAGGCACGGGCGCACGGTGTCAAAGCCGTGCGCCCGTCCACGTTCCCTTTCCGTCCATGTATCTGCGTATCTGGGAGAGAACCGCATGAAGCTCCGCATAGCGGCCGTAGCCGTGGCAGCCGTACTGACCATCCCGGCCCTTTCCGCCTGCGACGCGATCTCCACGGCGATGGACTGCGCGAACACGGCCGTGGCCATCACGGAAGGCGCGAACGACCTCCAGGAAGCGGTCTCCCAGGCGGGCAACAGCCCGCAGGACGCCAAGAACGCGCTCGACAAGATCGAGACGAACCTCAAGAAGATCGGCGACCAGACGGACAACGCCGACCTGGGCAAGGCCATCGACTCGATGAACACGGCCGTCAAGAACGTCCGCGCCTCCATCGAGAGCGGCAACACCGCCCCCGACATCAAGCCGGTCGCGGACGCGGCGAGCGAGCTCTCCAAGGTCTGCACCCCGGGCTGACGGGGCGGGCGGGTCGGCGGGGCCGGCGGGTCGGCGGGGCCGGCGGGGCCGGAAATAATGAGGGACATGACCTCCACGCCGCCCCGCCTGATCCTGGCCACCCGCAACGCGGGCAAGGTCGCCGAACTCCACGCCATCCTGTCCGACGCCGGCCTGCCGTACGAGCTGGTCGGCGCGGACGCGTACCCGGAGATTCCGGACGTCAAGGAAACCGGCGTCACCTTCGCCGAGAACGCCCTCCTCAAGGCCCACGCCCTGGCCCGGGCCACCGGCCTGCCGGCGATCGCCGACGACTCCGGCCTCTGCGTGGACGTCTTGAACGGCGCCCCCGGCATCTTCTCGGCCCGCTGGGCCGGCACCCACGGAGACGACTCCGCCAACCTCCGCCTGCTGCTGGCCCAGCTGGCGGACATCGCCGACGAGCACCGCGGCGCCCACTTCTTCTGCGCGGCGGCCCTGGCCCTCCCGGACGGCACGGAACGCGTCGTCGAGGGCCGCCTCCTGGGCACCCTCCGCCACACCCCCTCCGGCACGGGCGGCTTCGGCTACGACCCGATCCTCCAGCCCCTCGGCGAGTCCCGCACCTGCGCGGAACTGACCCCGGCGGAGAAGAACGCCATCTCCCACCGAGGCCAGGCCTTCCGCGCGCTGGTCCCGGTGGTCCGCGAGCTGCTGGGCTGACCTGGGTAGGTCGAAGGCCCCGTACGCGGCAACTGCGTACGGGGCCTTCGACGTAAACGTGCGGTTGGGGGGACTCGAACCCCCACGGGGTTTTACCCCACTTGGACCTAAACCAAGCGTGACTGCCTATTCCACCACAACCGCGACATAGCACCCAATTCGGACATTGAGCCTGGTTGGGCTGCGCTCAGTCTACGGGGCGGCCGGGGAAGGTGGCAGGTTTACGGCGGCGGTTCCGACACCACGTGTCCGTCAGGGAATGACAGTTGGGGCACAGGTAGCGGAGGTTCTCGCGTCGATTGTCGAGCCAGTCGCCACTGATGTGGTCGATCTGGAGCGTCATCGGCTGTCCCAGCCATTCTCCGGGATTGCCGCAGGCTCCGCAGGCGTAAGGGATGCCGATCTCCTGTAGTGCCCGGTGCAGGCGGGTGCGGTTGGTTCGGGCTGCTCCTTCGGGAAGGATGATGAGGGTGTCGGCTGCGACGGCCCTGGTCGGCACCGCCGGAGTGGTCGCCCATGTGCGTCGCTTGAAATGGCTGACGTCAAGTCCGAGCTGAGCGACGCGCCGCCGGACGCGACGGTGGTTCACGTCGTTGACGGCGAGGTCGAGGGCGCGCATGAGATCTGCGTAGCTCGTCGCCGCCGGGACGGCCGCGCGCAGAGCCTCCTCGGGGATGATCAACCGGGAGTTTCGGAAGTGGGCAGTGGTGATGCCGCGCTGCTTCAGCATTCTCCCGAGTGCGGCGCGGGACCGACTGTCGTCCGGCATGCCCAGGGCGCGAGCCGTTCCGCGGATGCTGGTGGCGGACGCCGCGGCAAGGGTGAGTTCTTCCGTGGTGAACGGCAGCTCGATGCTGCTCCGTTGCTTGCCGGGGAAGTGGCTGATGTCTATGCCCGCAGCTGCTATTCGGCGGACGATGTGCGAGAGGGTGCCGGTGGCTGGGGGGATGCCGAGCTTGACGGCCACCTCGCGCAAGCTGGTCGATGAAGCTGCTGCGGCGGCTATGGCCTCGTCCGGGTATTTGCGCCACGGGCTGCGCTTCGCGAAGTGACTGCTGTCGATCCCGCAGGAAGTGACTTTCTCCTGGAGCACGCGGCGCTGACCGCCGCTTTCCTTGAGGCTGAGCCGCCGCATCAGATCGGCCCACCCTCTTGAATCGGCGACTGCTGCGGCCAGCTCATTGCGTTCGTCCGGGTCGATCACGTTCCGTTCCCCCTGCCTTCGGCCGCCTGTGCGGCTCCTGAATGGAGTAACGGACCGATAGTCGGACGGTTACGGGCTGTTTCGTCCGATAAGCGGAGCGGCCCGCATCGGTTGGGTGCGGGCCGCTCACGTGGAGGGGGGCGGGTCAGAGGTCCAGGTCCTTGATGATCTTGGCTACGTGGCCCGTGGCCTTGACGTTGTAGAGGGCGCGCTCGACCTTGCCCTCCTCGTCGACGATCACCGTGGAGCGGATGACCCCCGTGACCGTCTTGCCGTACAGCTTCTTCTCGCCGTACGCGCCGTACGCCGTCAGCGTCTCCTTCTCCGGGTCGCTGACCAGGGTGACCTTCAGGTCCTCCTTCTCGCGGAACTTCGCGAGCTTCTCCGGCTTGTCCGGGGAGACGCCGATGACGTCGTAGCCGGCCGTCGCCAGGACGTCCAGGTTGTCCGTGAAATCGCAGGCCTGCTTGGTGCAGCCCGGCGTCATCGCGGTCGGGTAGAAGTAGACGATCACCTTGCGGCCCTTGTGGGCGGCCAGCGAGACCTCGTTGCCGTCCGCGTCGGGCAGGGTGAAGGCGGGGGCGGTGTCGCCCGGCTGAAGTCGCTCGCTCATGTCGGCAGTCTCCTCACGAGGGGATCGGTATGGCACGAGACTAAGCTGCTGACAGACTGTTCATGGCGGACTACGTCCCCACAGACGACGACACGACGACGGAGGCAGCGCGGTGCCGGAAGCCAGGACCCCCGCACAGATCGAGGCGGACATCGTCCGCCGCCGCGAGCAGCTCACCGAGACGCTCGACGAGATCGGCGTGCGCATGCACCCGAAGACGATCATCGGGGACGCGAGGGCCAGGGTCGCCTCGACCGTCGACCACACCGCCGGGCGGGCCTTCGCGACGGTGAACCGTTGCGTGACCGATCTGCGGGACGGCCTGCGCCACGAGGACGGGTCCCCGCGCATCGAGCGGGTCGTGCCCGTCGCGCTGCTCGCGGTGGGTGTGGTCGGGCTGCTCGTGGTGTCGGCGCGCCGCCGGCGCGGATGACCCTGCGCGGTACGGGGCGGGCGCGGGCAGGTAGGTTCGGAGCGTGAGCGAGAACACCACCCACGACAAACTGCCCATTCGCATGCTGCACGACCGCGTGCTCGTGAAGTCCGACCTGCCGGAGGGCGAGCGCCGCTCGGGCGGCGGCATCCTGATCCCGGCGACGGCCGCGGTGGGCAAGCGGCTCGCCTGGGCCGAGGTGGTCGCGGTCGGGCAGAACGTGCGCAGTGTCGAGCCGGGTGACCGGGTGCTGTACGACCCCGAGGACCGTGCCGAGGTCGAGGTGCGCGGGGCGACGTACGTGCTCATGCGCGAGCGGGACCTGCACGCCGTGGCCGCCGAGCGGCTGGAGGGGTCGAAGGACTCCACCGGGCTGTATCTCTGATTTTCCGGGGCAGTGGGCAGGGCAGGGCCGGTGACCGAGGTCATCGGCCCTTTTTGCCGTCCTTTGCTACGGTGGAGGGGAACCCCGACGAGACGCGCCGTACCGGGTACGACAAGACGACGCACCCCGTATCGCTCGATGTCTCGGAGGTGCCGTCATGGCCTGGGTTCTTCTTCTCGTCGCCGGTCTGCTCGAAGTCGGCTGGTCGATCGGCATGAAGTTCACCGAGGGCTTCACCCGGCTCTGGCCCAGTGTGTTCACGGGCGCCGGGATCGTCGCCAGTATGGTGCTGCTGTCCTACGCCGCGAAGAGCCTGCCCATCGGTACGGCGTACGGGGTGTGGGTGGGCATCGGCGCCGCCGGTGCGGCCGTGCTCGGTATGGCGGTGCTGGGTGAGCCCGTCACCGCCGCCCGGATCTTCTTCATCTGTCTGCTGCTCGTCGCCGTGGTGGGGCTGAAGGCGACCTCCGGTCACTGACCACCGACCGATCTCGTTCGATCATTCGAGGAACGCCGATGGTGGGCGCATGCCGTCGGTGGCCCCGCCGTCGGCGCCCTGCGTGCCGGTCGTGCCCGTCGTGCCTGTCGTTCCCTGGGTGCCCGTGGTGGTGCCGCCCTGGTCGCCCTGGGTGGTACCGCCGTTGGTCTGACCGCCTTGGGTCTGGCCGCCGTTGTTCTGCCCTCCCTGGGTCTGGCCTCCGTTGGTCTGACCGCCGTTGTTCTGCCCCCCTTGGTTCTGGCCTCCGTTGTTCTGCCCGCCCGTCGGCGGGGTCGGTCGTACGGGGGGCGTCGGCGTGCGGTCGCCCGGGGGCTCCTGCGGGGGGTTCGACTGCCCGGGGGGCGACGGCGGGGGCTGGGCCGCGCCCGGCTGGAGTTCCAGGTCGAAGTCGAGGGGGTCGGTGCCTTCCAGGGCGGTCTTGGTGTACGCGGCCCAGATCCGGGCCGGGTACCCGCCGCCGCCGATGCGGGGCTCGCCGAGGGCGCCGTAGAGCGACTGGAGGGTTCCGGTGTCGGGGTCCTGGCCCATCATCGAGATCACCGTGACCAGGTCCGGGGTGTAGGCGGCGAACCAGGCCGAGCGGTCCAGTTCGCCGGTGCCGGTCTTGCCCGCGGCCGGGTGGCCGGCGGCGAGGGCTGCCGTGCCGGTGCCGTTGTCCACGACGCTGACCAGCATGGACGTGGTGGTGTCGGCGGCCTCGCGGCTGATGGCCTGGGTGGGGGTGCGTTCGGGCAGGCCGATCGTGTCGTCGCCCTTGGTGATTTTTTCCAGGAAGGTGTAGGGGGTGCGGCGGCCGTGGTCCGCGAGGGTCGCGTACGCCTGGGTCATGTCCAGGACGCTGGCCTGCAGGGTGCCGAGCGCCATGGCCGGGCCCGCGTCGAAGTTCGGGGTGTTCTCGGGGATGCCGAGGTCGATGGCGGTCTGCTTGACCTTGGCGGTGCCGACGTCGACCGCCATCTGCGCGTACACGGCGTTGACGGAGAGGTCGGTGGCGGTGTTGACGGTGATGTTCCCGTACGACACCTGGCCCTCGTTCTCGGGGGCGAAGCGGACCCGGCCGCCGGCGACCGGGCGTTTGTTGTCGCCGTTGTAGATCGTGTTCGGGGTGATCCGGCGGCCGTCCTGGGTGCGGGAGTCGTTCTCGACGGCGGCGGCGAAGACGAACGGTTTGAAGGTGGAGGCGACCTGATAGTCGTGCCGGGTCGCGTTGTTCACGTACTGCTTGGTGTAGTCGATGCCGCCGTACATGGCGACGACCTTGCCGGTGGCCGGGTCGATGGAGACCCCGCCGGCCCGCACGAGGCGGTCGGCCGCGCGCGCCTGGGGGTCGAGTTTGCCGACCATCTGGTTGTCGACGGCGTCGACGAGGGCGCTCTGGCGGCGTTTGTCGATGGTGGTGGTGATCCGGTAGCCGCCCTCGGCGAGGGTCTTGTCGTCGAGGACCTCGCGCTCGACGATGTATTCCTTGATCGCTTCCACGAGGTAGCCGCGCTGGCCGGACAGCCCGGCGGCCGCGCGGACCTTTCTGGGCTCGGGGAACCGCGTCGTCGCGCGCTCGGCGGCGGTCAGCCAGTCCTTCTTGACCATGCCGTCGAGTACGTAGTTCCAGCGGGCGAGGGCGCGGGGGCGGCTCTGGGGGTGGGAGACGACGTCGAAGGCGCTGGGGGAGTTGAGGAGGGTGGCGAGGTAGGCGCCTTCTGCGGTGGTGAGTTCGCCGACGTCCTTGCCGTAGTAGGCCTGGGAGGCGGCCTGGATGCCGTAGGCGTTGCGGCCGAAGTAGCTGGTGTTCAGGTACCCCTCAAGGATGTAGTTCTTCGACTTCTCGCGACCGAGTTTGATCGCGATGAAGAACTCCTTGACCTTGCGCTTGATCGTCTGTTCCTGACCCAAGTAGTAGTTCTTGACGTACTGCTGGGTGATGGTCGAACCGGACTGAGTGCCCTTGCCGGTCGCCGTGTTCCAGACGGCGCGGAGCATCGCCTTGGGGTCCACCGCACGTTCGGAGTAGAAGTCCCGGTCCTCTGCGGCCAGTACGGCCTCCTGCACGGTCCGCGGGACCTGCGAGAGCGGCACGTTGACGCGGTCGACCTCGCCGTCCCGGGCGATCTGGGAGCCGTCGGAGTAGAGGTAGACGTTGGACTGGGCGGTGGCCGCGGCGTTGGCCGGCGGGATCTCGACCAGCAGGTAGCCGGCCACGAGGGCGCCGCTGATCAGCAGGGCGAGGAGCAGGACCCCGGCCAGGAGCATGCGCCAGGTGGGGAGGGCGCGGCGCCAGCCGGTCCGTTTCCGGCGGGCCTTCTTCCCCGGTTCGGCCGGGTGCGGCCGTGCTTGCTGATGTGACTGCTGCGGCTGTTGTCGCGGCTGCTGTTGCCGCTGTGGTGTCCTCGGCCGCGCCGCGTCGGGCGGGGTGTCCGGATCGCGTGGAGTCCAGCCCGGGGGTGGTGACTGGTCGCTCATCTCCAGGACTCCTCGACGCCGTTCCAAATATCCACTTCTGTACCTCATGGTGTCTACCCGATGGCCGGTGATTCCGCTCCGGACGGGCGTAAATCGGTCGCGTGGATCGCCCCTCCGCACTAAGCTCCCGCGCTTTGGCCGACGTAGGAACGACGTGGGAAACGGAGGGGAAACGGTGCGCCAGAGAGTGCGTCTCTACCTGGCGGTCGCGGCAGGCGGATTCCGGCGCTACGCCACCTACGGGACGGCGACGGCGGCGGGGGTGTTCACCAACACCGTGTTCGGTTTCATCGTCGCGTATACGTACATCGCCCTGTGGGATCAACGTCCCGGGCTCGGCGGCTACGACCAGGCGCAGGCGCTGACCTTCGTGTGGGTCAGTCAGTCCCTGCTCGCGGCAGGGGCGTTGATCGGGGGCGGCTTCCAGGAGGAGCTCCAGGAGCGGGTGCGCACGGGCGACATCGCGGTCGACCTGTACCGGCCGGCGGACCTCCAGACGTGGTGGCTCGCGGCCGACATGGGGCGGGCCGCCTTCCAGTTGCTGGGCCGGGGGGTGGTCCCGCTGCTCGCCGGGGCGCTGGCCTTCCGGCTGGCGCTGCCGACGGATCCGGCGCGCTGGCTGCTGTTCCTGGTGTCGGTGACGCTCGGACTGGTGGTGAGCTTCGCAGTGCGCTACCTGCTGGGGCTGGCCGCGTTCTGGCTGATGGACGGGGCCGGGATCAACATGATGGCCACCGTCGTCTCGATCTTCTTCTCCGGGATGCTGCTGCCGCTGACCGTTTTCCCGGGCGGCTTCGGGGAGTTCGTGCGGGTCCTGCCGTGGGCGGCGATGCTCCAGGTGCCGATGGACGTGCTGCTGGGCAAGCACGCGGGGGCCGGGGGCGCGGTGGAGGCGCTGGTGTTCCAGGCCGGGTGGGCGTTCGTACTGCTGGGCGCGGGGCGGCTGTTGCAGTCGGCCGCGACGCGGAAGGTGGTGGTCCAGGGTGGGTGAGGCGACGCTTGCGGATGCGGCGCGTGAGGTGGGCGGGCGTGGGGTACGCGAGCACGACGGCGTCCTGGAGCCGCCGCGGCGCGGCCGGGCGTGGGAGGGGCTGCGCGGCTACGGGCTGATCGTGGCGATGTGGATCCGGTCGACGATGACGTACCGGACGTCCTTCTTCCTCGCCACCTTCGGGAACGCGGCGATCACCCTGCTCGACTTCGTCACGATCTACATCATGTTCTCGCACGTGGACGTGCTGGGCGGCTTCGCGCTGCCCGAGATCGCCCTGCTGTACGGGACCTGCTCGGCCTCCCTGGGACTGGCGGACCTGATCCTGGGCAACACCGACCGGATCGGCGCCCGGATCCGCGACGGCTCGCTCGACACCATGCTGGTGCGGCCCGTTCCGGTGCTCGCGCAGGTCGCGGCGGACCGGTTCGCGCTGCGCCGGCTGGGGCGGGTCGCGCAGGGGCTGGCGGTGGTGGGCTGGGCGGTGTCGGCGCTGGAGGTGGACTGGACGCCGGGCAAGGTGCTGCTGGTGCCCGTGATGATCGTGGCCGGGGCGGGGATCTTCGCCGGGGTGATGGTGGCCGGGGCCGCCTTCCAGTTCCTGGCCGGGGACGCGGCGGAGGTGCAGAACTCCTTCACGTACGGCGGCTGCACGATGCTCCAGTACCCGCCGACGATCTTCGCGAAGGACCTGCTGCGCGGGGTGACCTTCGTGGTTCCGCTGGCCTTCGTCAACTGGCTGCCCGCGCTGTACGTGCTGGGGCGGCCCGATCCGCTGGGACTGCCCGGGTGGGTCGCGTACCTGAGCCCGCTGGTGGCCTTCGCGGTGTTCCTGCCCGCGTCGCTGGCGTGGCGCGCGGGAGTCCGTTCGTACCGAAGCACGGGGAGCTAGTGGTGGCTGTGGCTGGGGCTGTGGTGGATGCGCTGATCTCGCTGGACGGGGTCGAGAAGGTCTTCGACGTACGGCGCCGGGTGGGCCTGATGCGCCGGGAGAAACGCCAGGTCAGGGCGGTGGACGGGATCAGCTTCGAGGTCGCGCGGGGCGAGATGGTCGGCTACATCGGGCCCAACGGCGCCGGGAAGTCGACCACCATCAAGATGCTGACCGGCATCCTGACGCCGAGCGGCGGCCGGCTGCGGGTCGCGGGCATCGATCCGGCGCGGGAGCGGATGCGCCTCGCGCACCGGATCGGGGTGGTCTTCGGGCAGCGCACCACGCTGTGGTGGGACCTGCCGCTGAAGGATTCCTACGGGCTGATGCGGCGGATGTACCGGATCCCGCAGGCGCGGTACAGGGAGAACCTGGAGCGCTGCGTGGACCGGCTGGACCTGGCCGAGCTGCTCGACGTACCGGTACGGCAGCTGTCGCTCGGGCAGCGGATGCGCGGGGACATCGCGGCGGCGCTGCTGCACGATCCGGAGGTGCTGTACCTGGACGAGCCGACGATCGGGCTCGACGTGGTGAGCAAGGCGAAGGTGCGGGGCTTCCTGCGGCAGCTGAACGCGGAGCTCGGCACGACGGTGCTGCTGACCACGCACGACCTCCAGGACATCGAGCAGCTGTGCGAGCGGGTGATGGTGATCGACCACGGGCGGCTGATGTACGACGGGCAGCTGGCCGGGCTGCATTCGGCGGGCTCGGCGGGGGAGAGCGAGCGGACGCTCGTGGTGGACCTGGAGCGGGAGCTCGCGCCGATCAGTGTGGCGGGGGCGCGGGTGGTGAAGGTGGACGGGCCGCGGCAGTGGCTGGCGTTCCCGGCGGGGGCGTCGGCGGCGCCGCTGGTGGCGGCGGTGGCCGCGGAGTACCCGCTGGTGGACCTGTCGGTGCGGGAGCCGGACATCGAGGACGTGATCGCGCGGATGTACGCGGGGCGGGGGTGAGCGGGGGGTGAGCGGGGGCTCGATCTCGCGGCTGGGCCGTACAACTCCCCGGGAACGGTGCATAGTCTGGTGCCCATGAGTGACGAGCGGCCGGAGAAGCCGTTGCCGGAGCTGAGGGCGTCGGATGCCGACCGGGACCGGGTGGTGGAGCGTCTGCGGGACGCCGTCGCCGAGGGCCGGCTCGACATGGAGGAATTCGAGGAGCGGCTGGAGGCGGCGTACAAGTCCCGGACGTACGCGGAACTGGAACCGCTGACGCGGGACCTGCCGGCCGTGCCGGGGGCGGGGGCGGGGGCGGTGTCGGACACGGGCTCGGACACGGGCTCGGCCTGGCCCGCGAGGATCGGCGGTACGGGAACCTCGTCCACGGCCGTCGCGGTCATGTCCGGGTTCCAGCGCAAGGGCCGCTGGACGGTTCCCGCCCGCTTCGACGCGGTGGCGTTCTGGGGCGGCGGGGAGCTGGACCTGCGCGAGGCGGACTTCGCGCAGCGCGAGGTGGTGATCAACTGCGTCGCGATCATGGGCGGCATCGAGATCACGGTCCCGCCGGGGGTGGAGCTCGAGGTACGGGGCTTCGGCTTCATGGGCGCCTTCGACCAGCGCGACAGCCCGGGCCCGACCCAGCCGGGCGCCCCGCGGGTGGTCGTGACGGGCTTCGCCTTCTGGGGCGGCGTAGAAATCAAGACCAAGCCCCCCAAACCACCTCGCGCCGACACCCCCCACCGCAAACACCTGTAGCCCCACCCCACGCCTCCACGCGTCGGCCGCCCCGCCGCAAGCCACGAGCCCGGGCGCGGGGCCCCGCGCAGGACCCGTACTCGGTCGCGGGGCCGGACCAGCAGAGTCTTCCGCGCCCGCCGGGTCAATCGGTCCGCAGGGAGTCGCGCCCGGGCGCAGGGACCCGTATCCGGTCGGGGGCGGGGCGCGCGGCGGGCGCAGGGCCTGTACCCGGTAGCCAGGCCGACAGGGTTTTTCGGGCCCGCCCGGCTCGGCCCGCCTGGAGTCGCGGGGCCGGGCGCAGGACCCGTACCCCGTCGCGGGAGCGGTGCGGTCGGGCCGGGGTAGCCCGCCCGTACCCCCCTCGCGGGAGCGGTGTGGACCCGGCGCCGGGTCGACCCGAACCGCAGCCCCCGCGGGGGCGAAATGGCGTGGCGGGAACTCCTCGGGCCTCCCGGGAGTCGGATGCTATGCAGACGAGACCAGCGCCCCGGCGCCCCCGGGGGAAGGCAGGAGCACGTGGAGAACCGCAGCACAGCCGGAGGCACCGCCCCCACGGCAGCGCCACCGCCGGCCCGCGGAGCGTTCGTGTTCAGCCCCGCCGACGCGGAGCGCCGCCGCGGCGTCCGCCGGATGAAGACCACCGCGACCGGTCTGCTGATCCTGGTCGCGCTGGTCTACGTACTGGCCAAGTACGCCCAGCACGCCTGGGGCGCCGGCGGCTGGGCCCCGTACGTCGCCGCCGCGGCCGAGGCCGGCATGGTCGGCGCGCTCGCGGACTGGTTCGCCGTCACCGCCCTCTTCCGGCGGCCGCTCGGCCTGCCCATCCCGCACACCGCGATCATCCCGACCAAGAAGGACCAGCTCGGCGTCACCCTCGGGGAGTTCGTCGGCGAGAACTTCCTCTCCTCCGACGTGGTCAGGGCCCGGCTCCACGCCCTCGGCATCGGCGGCCGCCTCGGCGCCTGGCTGGCCGAGCCCGCGCACGCCGACCGGGTCACCGCCGAGCTGGCCACCGCCCTGCGCGGAGCCCTGACCGTCCTGCGCGACTCCGATGTGCAGGCCGTCGTGGGCGAGGCCATCACCCGGCGCGCCGAGACCGCCGAGATCGCCCCCGGCATCGGCAAGACCCTCGAGCGGGTCGTCGCGGACGGCGGCCACCACCGCGTCGTCGACCTCGTCTGCGTCAAGGCCCACGACTGGCTGGTCACGCACGGGGAGTCGATCAGCGACGCCGTCCAGGGCGGAGCCCCGGGCTGGACCCCGCGGTTCGTGGACCGCAGGGTGGGCGAGCGCGTCTACAAGGAGCTGCTCCGTTTCGTCACGGAGATGCGGGACATGCCCGCCCATCCGGCGCGCGGGGCGGTGGACCGCTTCTTGACGGACTTCTCGGCCGACCTCCAGTCGGACACGGAGACGCGCGAGAAGGTGGAGCGCCTCAAGTCCGAGATCCTGGCCCGTGACGAGGTCCAGGACGTCATCGCGTCCGCCTGGTCGGCGGTCCGGTCGATGATCATCTCGGCGGCGGAGGACGAGCAGAGCGAGCTGCGCCTGCGCGTGCGCGCCTCGCTGATCTCCCTGGGCGCGCGCCTGGCCACCGACGGCCGCCTGCAGCGGAAGGTGGAGGGCTGGATCGAGGGCGCGGTCGTCTACGTCGTCACCACCTACCGGACCGAGATCACCTCGCTGATCACGGACACGGTCGCGGCCTGGGACGCCGAGCACACCTCCCGCAAGATCGAGGCCCACATCGGCCGTGACCTGCAGTTCATCCGGATCAACGGCACGGTGGTCGGCGCCCTGGCGGGCCTGGTGATCTACACGGTGTCCCGCGCCTTGGGGGCGTAGCCGGGTACGCCGGGTACGGCGGATGAGCCGGGCCCCGGCCCAGGCCCCGGCAGCTCCAGCTGCGCGTGCCCCCGGGCGCTGACCCCCGGCGGCGCGGGGCGGTTCGCGCCCAGGGCCAGGAGCGCGCGCAGGGCGGCGATCACATCGGCCGGCCTGCCCCGCAGGATCCCGGGCGTCGTACTGGCGACGAGGACACCGCGCGCCTCCAGTAGCAGGCGCCGGTGCAGGGTGGCCTGCCAGGAGTCGCGGGTGTAGTGGTACTCCGCGGAGTCGACCTCCAGGGCCACGCCCTCCTCGGGCCAGTACGCGTCCGGGCTGGCGAGGAAGGCCCCGTCCGGGCCGTAGAGGCGCGCGTTCCAGAGCGGAGCGGGCAGGTCCGTGGCCGACAGGGTGTCCCGCGCGCGGCCCTCGGCGATCGAGCGGACTCCGGCGACGAGCTCCGCGGCCGCCACCCGGATGGCGGGGCGGTTCACGATCCGGCCGGCGCGCAGTTCGGCGTGCAGGTCGTGCGGGTGGCACCAGCCGCCCTGGACGACGTTGGCCAGCACGGAACGCACCAGATCCGGATCGTCCGTGCGCATCGCGAAGTCCGCGGCGGCCCGTACCGGCCGCGTACTGGGGACGCCGGAGATGTTGATCGTCGCGGGCCAGCGGGCGGTCGCGCCGGGCCGGACGGGGCCGACGGCCGCCACCGAGCGCGGGGAGCGGACGAGGACGTCCCGCGGTTCCGCAGGCGCGTCGCGGATGCCCAGGAGCGCGAGGGCCGCGCCGCCCGTGAGCGCCGCGGTGGCGCCGGACAGCGGATCGGCGGTGGGCCGGGCGGCGTAGAGGACGGCGGACAGGGCGCGCTGCCTGTCGTCAGGCGGGCCGGTCTGGAGCAGATAGACCCGTGGCAGGAGCCGCTGCCAGGGACCTCCCCGGCGGCTGCGGCCGCTGATGGTGGCGGCCGGGATGCCGGCCTGCTTGAGCTGGTGGTACGTGGCCATGTTCAGCTGGCGCTGGGCGATACGAGTGATCATGCCCCGGGTATGCCCGGTGGCGGGCGCCCGATGCTCAGACCGAGGGGTGGTTCGGGGCGAGGAAGACGACGACGCCGTTCTCCGTCCCCGGCAGGGGGGTGACCTCGTGCCAGCCGAGCCGGCGGTAGGTGGCGACGGTGTCGGTGGCCACCCGGGAGGTGAGGAGCCAGGCGCGGGCGTCAGGGGCGTCGGCGGTGATCTCGGCGAGCAGGGCGCGCCCGGTGCCGTGGCCGCGCGCGTGCGGGCGGACGGCGAGCTCGTCGATCTCCAGGGCGCCGATGAGGAGTTCGCGTACGCGCGGACGGCCGAGCTGCGCGGCGACCTGCCCGTAGGCCCGGTCCGTGGGGAAGGTCTTGGGCGTCAGCCAGCCGGTGGCGAAACCGTCGATGCCCACGGCCGACTGCGCGAAGGCGGTACGGAAGCCGGCGCGGCGGCTGTCCGCCTGTAGCCGGGAGGAGAACTGGCGAATGGTTTCTTCGTCTTCGTTCCACGGCGGAGCGGAGAAGACCTCGCTGTAGGCGTCGGCCAGTTCGTCCGACAGGTCCAGGACGGCCGGTCCATAACAGATCACGTTTGCAGCTCCTTGGGCCGGCTTGGGCGGCTTCGGTCGTATCGCCCCTCTCGAAGAGTGAATCTACGCCGGTGAGGTTCCTCGGAGGGCGGGTGCACGGATCCGGAGGGTGTGCGACAAATCCGACTTCCGTACGGTGCCGCGGACCGCCCGTATCGGCACGACCGGCCCGGCGTTGAACCAGTACAGCGCGATGTCGAACGACAATCCGGAGCCCAGCGTGCCCAACAACCTGCTGAACAAAGCCCTGGTCGCCATCGCGGCCTGCGCAGTGGCGTTCTTCATCATCCTGGGGGTCATGGCCGTCCTCCCCCGGGCGCTCCAGGACGCGCTCCCGGACAGCGTCCTCGGCGGAGCCGTCGTGCTGCTGGGCGTGGCGGCCGCCCGCCGCTTCACCCGCCGCCCGCGGTAGCTTCGACGCCGGCCCCGCCTACTCGTACGCGCTCAGGCCCCCCGTGGCACTACGAGCTCAGGTCCCGCCGTGGCACTCCGCGTACGGCTTGCCCGAGGTGCACCAGCAGGGGGCGGTGGCGGTGGGGGGCCAGGGGGTGGCCTTGCCGCGGGCCGCGAGGGTGGTGGCGTATTCGGCCAGGAGGGACGGGGAGGCCGGGGAGGTCTTCTCCGACGCCGCGAAGGCCTCGTAGGAGGGGACGCTGGCCGTGACGATGCCGAGGTTCGTGGTGCCCGAGGCGGCGAGGGCGCGGAGGGAGCTTTCGATCTCCCGCAGGTGGGCCTCGTGCGAGGGGTACTCGGAGGCCAGGGTCGGGTAGCTGGTCAGGAGCTCGGACAGTTCGCGCTGCGGCCAGTGGAGGATCGCCACCGGGAAGGGCCGGGAGAGGGCCGCGCGGCGGTCGCCCAGCTCGGCGCGCAGGCGGGCGATCTCGGCGCGCAGTTCGGTGGGGTCGTCGGATCCCAGGGCCCAGATGCGCTTCGGGTCGTGGAGCTCGTCGAGGGGGATCGGGCCGATGTGGCGGGTGTCGGCGACCATGTCCCAGTCGTCGTGCGGGCGCCCGAGGAGGCGGCGTACACGGTGGCGGCCCGTCAGCAGGGCCGTGGTGGCCGGGGTGAGCGGGTCGTCCTCCGTGATGAGGAGGGTCGCCGCCTCGGTGAAGCAGTCGTGCGAGGCCTCCAACTCGTCGTGGGCCTCCAGGGCTTCCGCGATGATCTCCCAGGGCGCCGGGTCCTTGGGGGAGGCGGCGCGGATGCCCGAGATGAGGGCGCGGGCCTCGGGTTCGTGGCCGTACTCCCAGAGGTTCGCCGCCTGTAGGGCCTTGATCAGGTGGGGGTCGGACGGGGAGGCGGAGAGGAGTTGGTCGTACAGGGCGCTCGCCCGGTCACGTGCGTCGGCCAGTTCGAGGTGGGCCGCGGCCTGGAGGAGCAAGGGCTCCTGGTCCTCGGGGTAGCGGGTCGCCGTGCGGATGAGGCGCTCGGCTTCGGCGATGTGCTCGGCAGGCGTGTCGGGGCGCATGGTTCACACCGTACTGCCGCTGGTCAGTTGACGGGGGAGGACTTAAGGTGCGGCCCGTGCGGGATCCCATACCTGTGGTGGTTCAGGGGAGCGGCCGGCGGGCGCGCCGGGCCGGTCTCGTGGGGGTGTTGTGGGCGGCCGCCGAGCTGGCCGTCACCGTGGGCGTGGTGGTCTTGTTGCTGGTGGTGCACCAGGTGTGGTGGACCAACCGGCAGGCCGCGGCTGCCGCGCGGGAGCAGGTCCAGGTGCTGGAGAGGGGCTGGGGCGATGAGCCCGACGCCGGCTCCTCTTCCGATTCCCTTTCCCCTTCCGCGGCCGATGGCGATGCCGGTTCCGAGGGTGGTTCCGCGCCTGTCGTCGGCCCGGCCGAGTCGGATGGTGCCGCTGTGACGCCCGGGGCGGCGGCGCCGTCCCGGTCTCCCCGTCCCGCCGCCACAGGGCCGCCGGACCGGGACCGGGCGTACGCCGTCCTGCGCATCCCGCGCCTCGGCCTCGTCGTCCCCGTCGCGCAGGGGATCGACAAGCGGGCCGTCCTCGACAAGGGCTACGCCGGGCACTACCCCGGGACCGCCGGACCCGGGGCGCGGGGGAACTTCGCGCTGGCCGGGCACCGGAACACCCATGGCGAGCCGTTCCGCTACATCAACCGGCTGCGGGCGGGGGACGAGGTCGTCGTCGACGTGCGCGGACGGCGGTACACGTACGTCGTGGGGAAGATCCTGAGCGAGACCACCGAGCGGGACACCGGGGTGATCGCGCCCGTGCCGCGGAGCGTGGTGAAGCCGGACCAGGGGTACAGCGAGCCCGGCGCGTACATCACGCTCACCACCTGCACGCCCGAGTACAGCTCCAAGTACCGCCTGGTGGTGTGGGGGACCCTCACGTCCTGAGCCCACCCCCGTTGTCAGCGGGCCCCCTTAGTATCGATCGGGAGTGGCGCGTCTCGTACGGGAGTTCGCGCGCGGGAGTGGGGAGGGGAGGTCCGCATGGCTCGGCGACGACGTGGCGGGCTCCGCGCGCCCTCGTTCCTCCTGTTCGCCCGGACTCTGGTCTCGCTGGTGGTGCTCGGGGGAGTCCTCGGGCTGTTCGCCGGGGAGAGCGGGCTGGGCGCCGTGGTGGTCGCCCTCGCGGCCACCGTCGCCGTGGGCACCGCGGCCCTGGCCGCCGCCGCACGGCTCGTGCGGCCCGTGCCGCCGCACCGAATACGCACCGCGATCCGTGATCGCGAGCAGCGCACGGCGTTCCTGCCGCAGCGTGATCCCGATGCCTCGGGCCGGTCGCGGCCCAGGGCGCCCGGCCGTCTCGTCCCGACGGCCGCGTAGGGGCGCGCAGTACCTCTCGCCTTCCGGGCCTCGACTCCGGTGGCCGGGTGTCTGCCCGTGCTGCTGCAACTGCCCGTGTTCTTCCTGATGTACCAGGCCTTCTCCTCGGGGGAGGAACTGCTCGCGCACCGGCTGTTCGCCGCGCCGCTGGGGGCCCGGTGGACCGAGCCGCTGGGGGAGGGCGGCCCGCTCGGGGCGCAGGGGCTGGTGTTCCTCGGACTGTTCGCGGCGATCGCGGCCGTGGCCGCCTTGAGTGCGGTGCGGGGGCGTCGGGCGGCCGCCGTGGCCGCGGCTGCCTCGGCCCCGGTGGTGCCCGGCGGGCGGGGGCAGGGCGGCGGGGTGCCCGTCGCGGTGAGCGCTGAGCAGCGGAAGGTCATGCGCAAGCTGGGCGGCGTACTGCCCCTGCTGTCGTTCGGGACGCTGATCACGGCTGCCGTGGTGCCGCTGGCCGCCGGACTGTACCTGCTGACCACCACCGCGTGGTCGGTCGCGGAGCGGGCCCGACTCCAGCGCCGGGCTGACGGCAGCTGCGGCGGCTGACCGAGGGGTGCGTTCCAGTCCGTGAACAGGGTCTTGCGGATTGGGTGGACTTCTTGGAGGATCGGCCAATCCTCCGATGGCCGCAACCCATCGTCCGGCCCGGGGCATGCCCATGGGTCGACCACCCACGACCACGGGAGAATGCCCATGAAGCTGCTGCGTGTCGGACCGGTCGGGTCGGAGCGCCCCGCGCTGCTCGACCAGGACGGGACCCTGCGTGACCTGTCCGGCCTGATCACGGATGTGGACGGCGGCGTGCTCGCCGACGACTCCGTGCTGTCCCGGGTACGGGACGCGGCCGCGTCCGGTGAGCTTCCGGTCCTGGACGCCGAAGGGCTGCGCATCGGTGCGCCGGTCGGCCGCATAGGCAAGGTCGTGGGCATCGGCCTGAACTACTTCGGGCACGCGGCCGAGATCGGCGCGGAGCCGCCGGCCGAGCCGATTCTCTTCCTCAAGGCCGCGGACACCGTGGTCGGCCCGGACGACACCGTGCTGATCCCGCGCGGCAGCGTGAAGACCGACTGGGAGGCCGAGCTCGGCGTCGTCATCGGCAGCACCGCCCGCTACCTGGCCTCCGCCGAGGAGGGCCTCGCGCACGTGGGCGGCTACGTGCTGGTCAACGACGTCTCGGAGCGCGAGTTCCAGATCGAGCGGGGCGGCACCTGGGACAAGGGCAAGAACTGCGAGACCTTCACCCCGCTCGGCCCCTGGCTGGTCACCGCCGACGAGGTCCCGGACCCGCAGGTGCTGGACGTGAAGCTGTGGGTCAACGGCGAGCTCAAGCAGGACGGCAACACCTCGGACCAGATCTTCCCGGTCGGCGAGGTCGTCCGGTACCTGAGCCAGTTCATGACCCTGTACCCCGGCGATGTCATCGTCACCGGTACGCCGGGCGGCGTGGCCATGGGCCAGCCGGAGCCGAAGCCGTACCTGCGGGCCGGTGATGTCGTGGAGCTGGAGATCGAGGGCCTCGGCCGCCAGCGCCAGGAGTTCAAGGGCGCGTAGGCGCGTAGGGCGTTGACGTCCGGAGACGGACGGGAAGGGGCGGGGCTGCCGGCGGCGGCCCCGCCCCTTCCGCGTGCGTGCGGTGCGCTCACGGCGTGGCGGGAATCGCCACCACCGTCCCCTCCCGGGACGACCTGCGGGCAGCCTCCAGTACGTCGAGGCAGTGCGCGGCTTCCAGGGCCGTGACGGGGGCGGGCCCGCCCGTGCGCAGGGCGGCCGCGACCGCCGCGTAGTACGCCGGGTAGTCGCCCGGCGCGGTCGGCACCGGGGTGCCGCCGCCGGTCAGCGGGGACTCACCGGAGCCCAGCCGCCCCCACAGGTGCGGGGGTTCCTCGCCCCACGGCGCGCCCGCCACCGGTCGCAGCCCGTCCCGCAGGGCGCCCTCCTGCGGATCGAGGCCGTACTTCACATAGCCGGCCCGGGAGCCCAGTACGCGAAAGCGCGGTCCCAGCTGGGCGGTGGTCGCGCTGACGTAGAGGTGGGAGCGGATCCCGTTCGCGTGCGTGAGGGCGATGAAGGTGTCGTCGTCGGTCTCGGCGCCCGGGCGGCGTACGTCGGTCTCCGCGTAGACCCGTACGGCCGGCCCGAACAGCACGAGCGCCTGGTCCACGACGTGGCTGCCGAGGTCGTACAGCAGGCCGCCGATCTCCTCCGGCGCGCCCGACTCGCGCCAGCCGCCCTTCAGGTGCGGGCGCCAGCGCTCGAAGCGGGACTCGAAGCGCTGGACCTCGCCGAGCTCGCCGTCCGCGAGGAGGCGGCGCAGGGTGAGGAAGTCGTTGTCCCAGCGGCGGTTCTGGAAGACGGAGAGGAAGGTTCCGCGGCGGTCCGCGAGCGCGGCGAGCGCGCGGGCCTCGGCGGCGGTCGCGGCGAGCGGCTTGTCCACGACCACGGGGATACCGGCTTCGAGGGCGGTGGTGGCGAGCGGGACGTGGGTCCGGTTGGGGGAGGCGATCACGACGAGATCGACGTCCGCGCCCCGTTCCCACAGCTCGGCGGCGGTGGCGGCGATGCGGACGTCGGGGAACTCGGCGCAGGCCTGGGCCTGCCGGGCCGGGTCGGAGGTGACGACCGTGTCGAGGACGAGCCCCTCGGTGGCGGCCACGAGGGGGGCGTGGAAGACGGAACCGGCGAGTCCGTAGCCGATGAGGCCAACGCGGAGCGGGGCGGAAGAGGCGGAGGCGGTGGGGGCGGTGCTCATGGCGACCACTTTGGCAACAGTGTTGTAGAAGTGCAAGGAAAGGGGACAATGGGCCGGTGAACAGGGGTAGCGGTAGCGGCCATGGGGACGGGCGCGGTGGGCGGGGCGGGGTGAACCTGCCGGCGCTGCGCGGGTACAACGAGGCGCTGATGCTGGATCTGCTGCGCGGCGCCGGCCCGGCGGGCGTGGGCCGCACGGAACTCGCGGCCCGTACGGGGCTCACCCCGCAGGCCGTCAGCAAGATCACGGCACGGCTCGGCGCGGACGGGCTGGTCGCGGAGGCCGGCCGCGCCGCGTCCACCGGCGGCAAGCCGCGCACCCTGCTCCGCCTGGTGCCGGACGTACGTCACGCGGTCGGAGTACACCTGGACCGCGACGAACTCCGGGCGGTACGGGTGGACCTGGCGGGCCGCGTCGTCGCCGAGAGCAGTGGCCCGCTGGACTTCGGGGCCGGCCCGGACGCGGTGGTGGAGGCGGTCGTACGGGCGGTCGCGCGGGTCCGCGAACCGGCGGGGCCGCCGCTGCTGGGCGTCGGGGTGGCCGCGCCGGGGCCGCTCGATCATCGGGCCGGGGTGATGGGGCGGGTCACCGGGTTCCCGCAGTGGGAGGGTTTTCCGCTGCGGGAGGTGCTGGAGGGGCGGCTGGGTCTGCCGGTGCTGCTGGACAAGGACACCAACGCGGGGGTGGCGGCGGCCGCGGGGGCGGTGGCCGGGGGCGGGGTGGGCGTGGGGGTGGGTTTGGGTGCCGGGCCGCCGCGTACCTCCGTGTACCTGCACGTGGGGACCGGGCTCGGCGCGGGGTTGTGGCTGGGCGGTGAGGTCTACCGGGGTGCCCGGTCGGCGGCGGGGGAGTTCGGCCACCAGGTGCTCCGCATGGACGGTCCGGTGTGCCGGTGCGGGGCGCGGGGCTGTGTGGAGGTGCTGTGCCTGGGGGCGGTGGCCCGCGGTGATCTGCCCGAGGCGGCGCGGATCCTGGGAGAGGGCGCGGCGAATCTGGTCGCGCTGCTGGACGTGGACGCGGTGCTGTTGGGGGGCCGCGTCGTGGCCGCGGCGCCGGGGGTCTTCGTGGCGGGGGTGCGGGGTGTGCTCGCCGCGCGTTCGCTGGCGCTGGCCCGGCCGGTGGTGGCCCTGGCGGGGGCGGGGGTGGCGGAGGGGGCGGCGGAGCTGGTGCTGGGGCCGGTGTTCGGGCGGGCGGGGTGACGGGTGCCGCGCCGTTGCCGGGGGCGCTGCCCCCGGACCCCCGCGCCTCAAACGCCGGCGAGGCTGAAAGATCGGGGCTCCGCCCCGGGCCCCGCGCCTCAAACGCCGGCGGGGCTGGAGGGTGGCCGGCGAGGCTGGATAGGGCTTGACTCGTGCGTCCGGGTGGGCGTAAATCGGAGCGAATCAGGCGTGGCGCGTGGGGACGGGGCGCGCGTGCGTGGCAGGGTGCGGGCAGGATCGGGGTGATTGTCACCTCGTCCGACCATCGTCCCGTCCGGCGAGCAGCGAAGGTCTTCCATGCGACTGCGCAAAGCCCTTGCCCTCACCGCCGCGTTCGCCGCCGCCCTGGTCGTCACCACCGCATCCACCGCCGGTGCGGACATCGGCACCGGTAGTGGCCGCCCCGCCCCCGCGCTGCCGTCGCGCGCGCAGGCCACCTGCGGCGACGGAAAGAGCACCGCCTTCCCCATCGGGGCACGCATCCGCGGCGGTCCGGCCGTGTACCGCACCGGGGGCGGGCCGCAGACCTGGTACCTGGATCTGACCAACACCACGAACTCCGAGTGCACGGCCGTCCACCCCGTCGTCGTCTTCACCGACAAGGCCCGTGCCCTGCGCCCCGAGCACCTGCGGATGGAGTTCGACGCCCCCGGCGGCACCTTCCCCGCCAGCCTGGAGCGGAGCGACCGCGACGAGATCATCGCCGTCTTCGACGGCGGCGACGCCTTCCCCGGTTTCACCGTCGGCGCCGGCGGGTCCCTGACCGTCCGGGTCGGCCTCGCCTTCGCGCCCGACGCCCCCACCGGCGAGGTCGTCGCCGATGCCGCCCTCGTCCAGCGCAAGGGCGACGACGGCGACTGGATCGGCGAGGCCGGCGGTTACCGGTTCTCCGTCGAGGACCCGGAGGATTCGGTCGAGGGCGGCTCCCTCGCGCACACCGGCCCGCGCGAGTGGGCGTACGGCGCGGGCGCCGTGGTCGCGCTGGCCGCCGGTGGCGGACTGCTGGTGGGAGCCCGGCGACTGCGACGGACTCCCGCACGCTGATCCGCGTACGGACACCCGCACGCTGATCCGCCCACGTACGTCCGCCCACGTAGGTCCGGCCCGTACGTCCGGCCCGTACCTCCGGCCCGTAGGCCCGGCCCGCACCTCCGGCCCGTACCCCCGGCCCGTACCCCCGACCCGTGCGGCGCCCCCGCATAGAGTCCCACCGTGGAAGAACAGATCCCGCGTCACCGCCCCGGCTCGCCCGTGCGCTCGGGCATTCCCGAACACGGTCGCGTCCCCAAGTACTACGCCGTCAAGGCCCGGATCGCCGGGCTCCTCGACGAGCTCGGCGAGGGCGGCGCGCTGCCCACCGAGCGCGATCTCGCCGAGCGGTACGAGGTGTCCCGCGAGACCGTCCGGCAAGCCCTGCGCGAGCTGCTGCTGGAGGGCCGGCTGCGCCGCTCCGGCCGCGGGACCGTCGTGGCCGGCCCGAAGCTGGAGCAGCCGCTCTCCCTCGCCAGCTACACCGAGGGCGTGCGCCGCCAGGGCCGTCGTCCGGGCCGTCACCTCATCGGCCTGGAGCAGTTCCCCTGCCCGCCCGACCTCGCTCCCGGCATCGGCGCCGAGCCCGGCGAGCCCGTCTGGCACCTGGAGCGGGTCCTGCTGGCCGACGACGAGCGCGTGGGCCTGGAGAGCACGTACATCCGGGTGGCCCGAGCCCCCCGCCTGGAGGACGATTTCCAGCCGGACTCCTCCTTCTACGGGTACCTCCGCGACAGCCTCGGCATCTCCTTCGGCGAAGCCGACGAGAAGCTGGAGACGGTCCTGGCCACCCCGCGCGAAGCCCTGCTGATCGGCACCCCGCCGGCCCTTCCCATGCTGCTCATCCACCGCTTCTCGCGGGATCAGGACGGCCGGCCCCTGGAGCGGGTGCGTTCGCTCTACCGTGGTGATCGGTTCAGCTTCACGACCCGCCTGAGGGCCGAGTAGGTCCGCGCCAAACCCATCGAACCGAACGAAAAGGGACGTCCTTGTATCACAGAAAGATAACGGGTCTAGTCCAAACGTCGAGGGGTGTTCACCGGCGCGTTGCCGGGCCGATCCTCCCGGGTCACGGCCCCCGACCACGGTGGACGACGTGAGAGTCATAGTCGTCGGAGGCGGCGTGGTCGGCACCATGCACGCCTGGCAAGCAGTCGAACGCGGCCACGAGGTCGTCCAGATCGAGCGAGAGAGCGAGGCCCGCGGCGCATCACTGCGCAATTTCGGCCAGATCTGGGTCAGTGGACGGGCCGGGGGCGAGGAGCTCGACACCGCCCTGCGGGCCCGCGAGCTCTGGGAGCGCATCGGCGCGGAGGTGCCCGGCCTGGGCTTCCGGGCCAACGGCTCGCTCACCCCCCTCCGGGGCGAGCGCGAGTACGCGGTCGCCGAGGCGGCCGCGGCCCGCCCCGACGCCGCCGCCCGCGGCTACCGGCTGGTCACCGCGCAGGAGGCGCGGGAGATCAACCCGGCCCTGCGCGGCGCCTTCGAGGCCGCCCTGTGGTGCGAGCGGGACGCCGCCGTCGAACCGCGCACCGCCCAGCTCCACCTCCGCGCGGCCCTGCGCGCCAAGGCGAACGGCCGCTACACCTTCCTCCCCGGCCGCGAGGTCCGCGAGGTGGCCGGCACCGGTCCCGGCACCGGTCCCGGCATCGGCCCCCGCGCCGTCCGCGACGATCACGGCGACGTCCACCGCGGCGACGTGGTGGTCCTCGCCACCGGCGCCTGGCTGTCCGGCCTGGTCCGCGAACTGGTCCCCGACCTGCCCGTGCGCCGGGTCCGGCTCCAGATGATGCAGACCGCCCCGCTCGGCGAGCCGCTGACCACCTCGATCGCGGACGCCGACAGCTTCCGCTACTACCCCGCCTACCGGTCCGCCGCCCTCGACGAGCTGACCGCCGCACAGCCCCAGGCGCCGGTCGCCGCCGAGCACAAGATGCAACTGCTGATGGTCCAGCGCCAGGACGGCGGACTGACCATCGGCGACACCCACGAGTACGAGCACCCCTTCGCCTTCGACACCCTCGAAGACCCCTACGAGCACCTCACCGGCGTGGTCGAGTCCTTCCTGGGACGCCCGTTGCCGAAGATCCGGCGCCGCTGGGCGGGCGTGTACGCGCAGTGCACCGACACCACCCGCGTCGTCCACCGCCAGCAGGTGGCCGACGGCGTCTGGCTCGTGACCGGACCCGGCGGGCGCGGCATGACCTGCTCGCCCGCCATAGCCGAGACCACCGCGAACGAACTGGGCTGGTAAGTCAGATGACCCACACGACGGATGGAACCGATACGGCCGATACGGCTGACACGACCGATACGACCGACACCAAGCCGCTCGCGGACACCCGCAAGCTGATCGTCCTCGACATGGCCGGCACCACCGTCGCCGACGGCGGCCTCGTCGAGCGCGCCTTCGGGCGCGCCGCCGAGCGCCTCGGCGTCGAGCCCGGCACCCCCGGCCACGCCGAGAAGCTCCAGTACGTCCTCGACACCATGGGCGAGTCGAAGATCTCCGTCTTCCGCCACCTCTTCGGTACGGAGGAGCTCGCCCAGCGCGCGAACTCCGCCTTCGAGGAGGCGTACGGGGAACTCGTCGACGGCGGCCTCGTCACCCCGCTGCCCGGCGCCCGCGCCGCGATCGAGGAACTGCGCGCCCACGGCCGCACCGTCGTGCTGACCACCGGCTTCGCCCGGGTCACCCAGGACGCCATCCTCGACGCGCTCGGCTGGCAGGACCTCGCCGACCTGACCCTCTGCCCCGCCGACGCGGGCGGCCGCGGCCGGCCCTACCCGGACATGGTGCTGACCGCGTTCCTGCGCACCGGCGCCGTGGCCGACGTACGCGACACCGTGGTCGCCGGCGACACCGCCTACGACATGCTCAGCGGCCGTCGCGCAGGCGCCGGGATCGTGGCGGGCGTCCTCACCGGCGCCCACGACCGCGCGGCGCTGACGGAAGCCGGCGCGACCCACGTCCTCGGATCCGTCGCCGAACTCCCCGCCGTCCTCCTGGAGTCGGCGTGAGCGGCATCCGCTTCGACGGGGTCAGCGTCGCCTACGGCGGCCACACCGTGCTGGACTCCCTCGACCTGACCGTCGAGCCGGGCGAGGTGATGGCGCTGCTCGGCCCCTCCGGATCGGGCAAGACCACGGCGCTGCGCGCGGTCGCCGGTTTCGTACGGCCCTTCGCGGGCCGGGTGCTGATCGGCGGCCAGGACGTCACCGCGCTCCCGCCGCACAAGCGCGGCATCGGCATGGTCGTCCAGCAGTACGCGCTCTTCCCGCACATGAGGGTCGAGGACAACGTCGCCTTCGGCCTCAAGGCGCAGAAGGCCCCCCGGGCCGAGATCCCCGGCCGCGTCGCCGAGGCCCTGGAGCTGACCGGCATGGCGGCCTACGCCAAGCGCTACCCCCGCGAGCTCTCCGGCGGCCAGCAGCAGCGCGTGGCCATCGCCCGCGCGCTGGCGATCCGCCCGGGAGTGCTGCTCCTGGACGAGCCCCTCTCGGCCCTCGACGCGCAGCTGCGCTCCGGGATGCTCGCCGAACTGGCCCGCCTGCACCGCGAACTGCCCGACGTCTCCCTCCTGTACGTCACCCACGACCAGGTCGAGGCGCTCACCCTGGCCGACCGGATCGCCGTCATGGACAAGGCCCGGCTCCAGGACTGCGGGACCCCGCAGGAGCTGTACCGGGCCCCGCGCACCGAGTTCACCGCCTCCTTCGTCGGCAACGCGAACCTGCTGCCGGTGACGGTGGCCGAGAGCGGCGCGGTCTTCGAGGGCCGCACGCTGACCCTCGACCGCGGGCGGGCGGCGCCGGGCTCCACGGCGACCCTGTGCGTACGGCCGCACCTGCTCGGCCTCGGGGCCGGTCCCAACGCGCTGAGCGGGACCATCGCCGAGGTCCAGTGGCGCGGCTCGACGCACCGGCTGTACGTCGACGTCGACGGCCACCGCGTCAAGGCGGACCTGCCCGAGCTGCGGGAGACTCCGGCGCTGGGGGAGCGGGTCACCTTGCACTTCTTGCCGTGCGATGCGGTGCTGTTGGCCGCGGGGGTGTCCGATGCCTGAGGCCATGCGGCGGCCCGCCGCCCCGCCCGGCCCCTCCGCGGCCCGCACCGCACAAACCCGGGGCTCCGCCCCCGCCCCCGCGCCTCAAACGCCGGCGGGGCTGAAAGACCGGGGCTCCGCCCCGAACCCCGCGCCTCAAACGCCGGCGGGGCTGAAAGACCGGGGCTCCGCCCCGAACCCCGCGCCTCAAACGCCGGCGGGGCTGGATGGTGCGGCGAGGCTGAAAGACCGGGGCTCCGCCCCGAACCCCGCGCCTCAAACGCCGGCGAGGCTGGATGTGCCGGCGGGGCTGGATGTGCTGAGGAGGGATGTGCCGGCGGGGCTGGATGTGCCGGGGAGGGATGTGCCGGCGGGGCTGGATGGGCCCGGACGGGAGGTGGAGTCGGGTAAGGGCGGCCGTACGGGCATCTTTCGGGGGACCGAAGCCACCCCCAAGCGTGGAGCAACCCCGCAGGGGCACCGCGTGTGGGTGTTGCCGCCCGTCGTCGCGCTCGCCGTGGTGTTCCTCTATCCCATCGGGCTGGTCGTCCAGCAGTCCCTCACCCCCGAGGGCGGCGGCGGGGCCTTCGACGCCTACCGTGCCGTGTTCGCCTCCACCGCCTTCCGGGAGGCACTGGGGACCACCGTCTGGCTGGCCGTTGGAGCCACCGCCGGCTGCCTCGTCCTGGGCTTCGCGCTCGCGCTGATCATCGCCTTCGTGCCCTTCCCCGGGGCCCGCGCCGTCGCGAAGTTCATCGACGTCTTCCTCTCCTTCCCCTCCTTCCTCATCACCCTCGCCCTCCTCTTCGTCTACGGCACCGTCGGCATGGCCAACGGTCTCTGGACCGACCTCACGGGCGCGGCCGAAGGCCCGTTCCATTTCCTCACCACCCCGTGGGGCGTCCTCCTCGCGGAGATCACGTACTTCACGCCCTTCGTGATGCGCCCGCTGCTCGCCGCCTTCTCCCAGCTGGACACCGCCCAGCTGGAAGTCGCCTCCAGCCTCGGCGCCCGCCCCGCCCGGATCATCCGGCAGGTGATCCTGCCCGAGGCCCTTCCGGCCCTCGCCGCCGGCGGCAGCCTCGTCCTCGTCATGTGCCTCAACGAGTTCGGGATCGTCCTGTTCACCGGAGCCAAGGACGTCACGACCCTCCCGATGCTCGTCTACGGCAAGGCCATCCTCGAATCCGACTACGCGGCCGCCTGCGTGGTCGCCGTCGTCAACATCGCGATCTCCGTCGGCCTGTTCGGCCTCTACCGGGTGGTGAGCAAGCGTGCTGGTGCATAGCAAGACCGGTCGCTGGGCCGCCTGGGGCCTCTTCGGCGTCCTCTTCCTGCCGCTCTTCGCCCTGCCCCTGCTCGTCGTGGTCGCTGCCTCCTTCGCCACCCACTGGTCCGGCGCCTTCCCCTCCGGCCCGACGACCGGGAACTACGCCGCCGCCGTGCGCGGCGAATCCCTCCGGGCCCTGACCACCAGCCTGGTCACCGCCCTCGCCGCCAGCCTCCTCGCGCTCACCGTCGGCACCTGGGCCGCGCTCGCCGCCGCCACGCTGCGCAGGCGCGGGAAGCGGCTCCTGGACGCGCTGTTCATGCTGCCCGTCGCCGTGCCGTCCGTGGTCGTCGGCCTCGCCGTGCTCGTCGCCTTCAGCAGGCCGCCGGTCCTGCTCAACGGCACCAGCTCGATCGTCGTCCTGGCGCACACGATTCTCGTCACGGCGTTCGCCTACCAGTCGGTCTCGGCCGCGATCGTACGGCTCGACCCCGCGTACGAGCAGGCGGCGGCCTCCCTGGGCGCCCGTCCCGCGTACGTGCTGTGGCGGGTCAGGCTCCCCCTCCTGCTGCCGTCCCTCACGGCGGCGGCCGGACTCTGCTTCGCCCTGTCCATGGGCGAGTTGAGCGCCACGATGATGCTCTACCCGCCGGACTGGATGCCCCTCCCGGTCCGCATCTTCACCGCCACCGACCGCGGTTCGCTCTTCACCGGCTCCGCCGTCGCCGTGGTCCTGATGGCCGCCACCCTGCTGGTCCTGCTGGCCGTCTCCCGCATCCGCACCAAAGCCTCGTACCGCTGACTCCCTTTCCCCGTAAGGAAGTTACATGCCCAGCAAGCCCCACACCCGTCCCGGCCTCCGTACCGCCGCAGCCCTCACCGGCGGCCTCGCCCTCACCGCCTCCCTCACCGCCTGCGGCGGCTCCTCCGCCGCCGACTCCGAGGCCGGCGAGAAGATCGTCACCGTCTACAGCGCCGACGGCCTCAAGAGCGAGAAGGGCGACGGCTGGTACGACAGGGTCTTCGCCGACTTCACCAAGAAGACCGGCATCGAGGTCAAGTACGTCGAGGGCGGATCCGGCGAAATGGTGCAGCGCGCCGTCCGCGAGAAGACCAACACCCAGGCCGACGTACTGATCGCCCTGCCGCCCTTCATCCAGCAGGCCGACGGCAAGGGGCTGCTCCAGCCCTACGAGCCGCAGGGCTCCGACAAGGTCAACGGCGCGGACAAGGCCGCCGACGGCAAGTGGACCTCGGTCGTCAACAACTACTTCGGCTTCATCTACAACAAGAAGGAGCTCCCCGAGCCCCCCAGGACCTGGGAGGAGCTGCTGGACGCCAAGTACAAGGGCAAGCTCCAGTACTCCACCCCGGGCGTCGCGGGCGACGGCACCGCCGTCCTCATCAAGTCGATGCACGACTTCGGCGGCAAGGAGCCGGCGATGGAGTACCTGAAGAAGCTCCAGGCCAACAACGTCGGCCCGTCCTCCTCCACCAGCAAGCTCGCGCCGAAGACGGACAAGGGCGAGCTGCTCGTGGCCAACGGCGACGTCCAGATGAACTTCGCGCAGTCCAAGTCCATGCCGAACCTGGGCATCTGGTTCCCGGCGAAGGACGGCGGCAAGTCCACCAGCTTCGCCCTGCCGTACGCGGCCGGCCTGCTCGACAAGGCCCCGCACTCCGAGAACGGCAAGAAGCTCCTCGACCACCTGCTCAGCGAGGAGTCCCAGAAGCTGGTCAGCGAGGTCGGCGGCGGCTTCCCGGCGCGCACCGACGTCAAACCGACCGACGCCAACGCCGTCGAGCTCACCAAGATCATGTCGGGGGTCGAGATCTTCGAGCCGAACTGGGCCGACATCGACAAGAACTTCACCGGCTACGTCGACGCGTGGAAGTCGGCAACCGGAAGCTGACCGGTTACTTCCTGGCCACCCAAGCCCAGCACAGTGACGCTCGTATAACGGGTCTGGACCGACGGCCGCACCGCCGGTCCGGACCCCGCCCGTGCCCCGCACCTTCCGCCGCTCACTTGCTCCCAGGAGGAGTACGTGTCCCCTGTCCTGCCCGGACGCCTGCCCGGACGCCGTGTCGCCGCCGCTTCCGCCACCGCCACCGCCCTGATCGCCGCGGCGATCGCGGCGACCCCCGCCGGCGCCGTCGACGTGACCGCCAACACCGACAAGGTCCTCGTCATCGGCATCGACGGCGCCGTCCTGGACCGCGTCAACGCCGCCAACGCGCCGAACCTCAAGGGCCTGATGGCCCAGGGCCTGACCGCCCGCAGCACCCTCTACGCCAACCCGATGGCCGCCACCTCCTCGGGCCCCGGCTGGTCCACCATCGCCACCGGCGTCTGGCCCGACAAGCACGGGGTGAAGGACAACTCCTTCACCGGCAAGAACTACACCGCGTACCCGGACTTCCTGACCCGCATCGAGAACGCCAACCCGGCACTCAACACCTACGCGGCCGCCGACTGGGAGCCCATCACCTCCACCGACCAGAACGGCCCGATCTTCTCCGCCAAGGTCGACAAGCGCCTCTCCCTCAAGGGCGACCGCGACGGCTACGGCAAGGAGGACCCGAAGATCGCCGCCGCGGCCGCCGCCGAACTGCAGGGCCAGAACCCGGACGCCGCCTTCGTCTACCTCGGCGAGATCGACATCGCCGGCCACTCCTACGGCGCCGCCAGCCAGCAGTACCTCGACGCGATCGGCCGCACCGACGCGCTCATCGGCCAGCTGCTGACCGCCGTCCAGAACCGCCCGACGTACGCCCAGGAGAACTGGAAGGTCCTGGTCACCACCGACCACGGCCACACCAACACCGGCGGCCACGGCGGCTCGACCATCCAGGAGCGCGGCACCTTCGTCATCGCCAAGGGCGCGGGCATCCCGGCCGGTTCCGTACGCGACGACGTGCGGCTGGTCGACGTGGCCGCCACCGCGCTCGCCCAGGTCGGGGTCAGCGGCTCCGGCATCGACGGCGTCCCGCTGAACGCCCCGGACGACGACCCCTTCGACACCCTGCGCCCGAACCTCCAGGCCCGCGTGGACGAGACGGGCATCCCGGCCGGGGTGAAGGGCTTCACGCGCACCCCGCCCGCCGGATGGTCCGTCGACAACTCCAGGATGGGCACGGGCGGCGTCACCGAGTGGGCCGGCTGGGCCTTCGCGACCGACGAGTTCTGGAGCCAGGCCCAGCGCGACCAGTGGCGCGAGCTGAACGTCCGCTCCCGTGACGTCTTCGCCGTCGCCGACTCCGACGAGTGGGACGACAAGAGCCACACGGGCACCTTCGACTCCACCCTGATCACCCCCAAGTGGCCGGTCACGGGCGGCACGACGCGCAACCTGACCTTCCAGACGCACTACCGCCAGGAGGCCGGCCAGAGCGCCCAGGTCCTGGTCTCCTACAACGGCGCCGCCCCGACCGTGGTGAAGTCCTACACCGCCGACGCCGTGGCCAAGGCCGAGTCGATCGCGCTGCAGGTCCCGGCCGGCGCCACCGACGTCCAGATCCGCTTCCGCTACAGCGGCGACAACAACTGGTACTGGACCGTCGACAACGTCCGCCTGAGCTGATCTTCCTGACCGGTCCCGACCTGATCTCCGGGGCCTCGCGGTCCGGGGGGGGGGGGGGAAAAAAAGCCCCCCCCCCCCCCCCCCCAGAAAGAGAACAGGACAGAAAAACCACAATCCCCCCTCAACACACCCGTTAACCCCCCAAACCAAAACAAAACAAACCCCCAACCCCACCCCC